>JAYRNE010000092.1:0-2422 GCA_041912355.1 Chlamydiales bacterium | reverse complement strand
GATTAAGATTATAGACGTCATTCTGGGGGCTCTATGAAGTGTATTCGAATGTTTATAACCATGTGGATCCTTACAGGCATACTTTACCCAGCCCTCATAACGATTATTGCCAAAACCACGATGCAAAAACAGGCAGAAGGCAGCTTTATCAACAATAAAGGCTCAACACTCATCGCGCAAAAATTTACTAGCGAGCGATACTTCTGGCCAAGGCCGAGTAGCATCGACTATAACGCGCTTGCTTCTGGCGGCTCAAACCTTGGCCCTATAAGCCCTAGGCTTAAGAAGGCGGTGGCAGATAGATATGCAAAATTTTTTGAAAAGCCCCCAACAGAGCTTTTATACGCCTCTGGAAGCGGCCTTGACCCCCATATAAGCCCGGAATCGGCCTACTTCCAAGTTGCCCGTATAGCGAAAGTAAGAAAGCTACCTGAAAAGAACCTTAATGCCCTTGTTGCACGCCATATCCAGAAGCAGTTTTTAGGAAGGTATGTTGTAAATGTTTTAGAACTGAATATTGCCCTTGATGAGATGAAGTGATGGAAGAAGAAGAGCGACCAAACCCAGATGAGCTTTTAAAGGCTGTTACGCACGAAGAAAAGAGTGCAAAGCGGGGCCAGCTTAAAGTCTTTTTAGGCATGGCTGCAGGCGTTGGCAAAACCTATGCCATGCTCGAAAATGCCCACAAGATGCAAAATGAGGGCCGCTATGTAGTTGTAGGCATAGTAAACACGCACGGGCGAATCGAAACAGAAGCGCTATTAAAGGGGCTTACAGTACTTCCTTGCACGCAGATTGCGTATAAGGGAGCAACCTTTGAAGAACTAGACCTTGATAAGATACTTGCCCTAAAACCTGATATCGTCATAGTAGACGAACTTGCGCACAGCAATATCCCCGGGACGCGTCACCCAAAACGGTGGCAGGATGTTAAAGAGCTTTTAGATAATGGCATTCATGTTGTAACCACACTTAACATACAGCATATTGAAAGCCTTAAAGAAGTTATAGAGACGATTACTGGCATCACCATTCGCGAAACAGTACCAGACAGCATTCTTGAGAACGCTGACTACATCGAGATGATAGACCTTACGCCACAAGAGCTTTTGATACGACTTAAAGAGGGCAAGGTCTACCTTGGAGATCAAGCTGAAATTGCCCGCGTGCACTTTTTTCAAGAGGATCGCCTTACAGCTCTTCGCGAAATAGCCCTACGCTTTGCAGCGGAAAAGGTAGATCATGACTTAAGAAGTATGGTCTCAACGGTAGAACGTGCAAATGGCTGGAAACCGCGTGAGCGCCTACTTGTTGCCGTAAGCCATAGCCCCCACTCGCAAAGGCTTATACGTACAACTCGGCGATTAGCCTTTCAGCTTAATGCGCCCTGGATTGCTGCGCACGTTGATACTGGTGTTGAACTTGAGCCTGATGATGCTGAAACGCTTGCCAAAAACCTTACCCTTGCTCGAGACCTAGGCGCCGAGGTGGTTACAACCCAGGATCCTGATGTAGTTGCAGCACTAGAGCGGATAGCACGGCAAAAGCAGGTAACCCAAATTATAGCAGGGCGCTCTCCCAAAAAGCCCCTTTTTGGTCTGTGGAAGCGAAAGTCTATCGTTGACCGCTTAGCAACAGATTGCGCTGACATCGATATCCACATCATCAGACAGGCGCCAAGTGAGCGGATGTATAAGGGCAAAAAGGCAAAAAGACGCACAAAAGAGGCCCCCTACGTCCAGATCTTTGCCTGGGTTATTCTTTTTACAGCGCTCAACCTCTTTTTAGACCCCTATGTGGGCTATAAAATTGTGGGCTTTTTATTTCTTGTTGGCATTTCTATTTTGAGACTCTTCTACACAAAAGGTCCTGTATTTTTTGGGGCCATACTCTACGGCCTTATATGGGACTACTTTTTTATTCCCCCCATTGGCTCATTTGTCATAACGCATGACGAAGATTCCGTGCTTTTAGCGCTCTACATGATAACAGCAATTATGACGGGAATCCTTACAGACCGCGCAAGAAGTCATAGAGAAATGCTTGTAAAGCGAGAAGAGGCCTCACATGCCCTCTATGAAATTGTGCGCCATATCGCAAGTTCACCAAAATCTCATGAGATTGTTGAGGCCGTAAAGGCGCAGCTTGAAGCTGTGCTTAATGGCCACGTGAAATTTGTAATCAAAAAACCCGAAAATGGGCTAGACTTTGGCTCCGAGACAAATCCCAAAGAGCAAGCAACTGCCACCTGGGTATTTGAAAACGGCAAAGAGGCTGGCTGGTCTACAGAGACCTTATCAGCTTCCAAAAGCCTCTACATCCCTCTAAAAGGCTATAAAGAGATCGTAGGCGTCTTAACCTTCCGCCCAAGTAGTGCTGATCTCTTGACAGTACAAGAAAAAAACTTCCTATACTCAGCAGG
>JAYRNE010000091.1:0-6305 GCA_041912355.1 Chlamydiales bacterium | reverse complement strand
TCAACGAAGTCCTTTGCCTCACTAACCTCCAAGCAAAACATGTAAAGGCCTATTACGAAAAAATAATTCGGCAAAATCCAAAGCGGTGCATTACTGCCCCGCACTCCAAAAACGCTTCCGCGGCTCTTCTTGCATTCTTGGATGCTTGTTGCTAAACTTATAGCCATGATTGTCTATTCTAAAAAGATTATACGATTTATTGCCGAAATCAAAAGCGCTATAAGGAGCATACTTGTAAAAGAGGTGGGCCTTAGGGTGCATGGGGAGCGCTTCTATGATAAAAATGAGCGCTACTCTTACCCCATAAAGATTGTCGTGTATAATAATAAAAAGATGCTGGGCTACTTTGCCTCTGATCTATTAGAGCTTGGCTTTCATGAACTTCTCATCACAGCAAATAGGCAAGAACTTCACAACATCATCCGCCACGAGCTTGCACACTACCTCACCTTTATGCAATACGGGCAATTTGCTGCAAGCCACGGGCCTGAATTTAAAGAGCTTTGCCTGAGCCTCGGATGGGGTGAAGAGGTCTATAGAGCCACTACTTGCCTTGAAGCTAGCCAAGAGGAGACCTTAGAAAGCTCTATACTACGAAAAGTTGCTAAGCTTATGGCGCTTGCATCAAGTGCAAACCCGCACGAAGCAGAACAGGCTATGATTAAGGCAAACGAGCTTCTTCTCAAACACAACATCGATGAAAAGCTTATTGTTAACGATCAGGATGATGAAAAGGTCTTTTTAAAGCGCGTTCTTAAGCAAAAAAAAGAGTGCGCCAAGATGCGCGCCATCGCAAGCATCCTCGACACCTTTTTTGTAAGTACCGTCTATTCTCGTGGCACTGACTGCATCTATCTTGAAATTGTCGGAAGCGAAGTCAATGTAGAAATCGCCGAATACGTTGCCAACTTTTTGGATGTCGAACTTGAACACCTATGGGAGCAGGCTAAAAAAACATACTACGGCTTAAAGGGCATGGTGGCCAAAAATTCCTTCTTCCTCGGCATTGCAAAAGGCTACTGTGAAAAAATTCAAGCCTTAAAAAGAACCTATTCTCCCGACGTGTCCCAGGCACTTTTAGTAATAGAAAAAAAGCTTGTGGATGCCAAATCAATGGTCTATCCCCGTCTTCGCTACACAAGAAGCAACGCAAGCTTCTGCCACGAATCATCACAACTTGGCGAAAAAGTAGGCAGATCACTCACCATCAACCCAGCACTTAGCCAGTCATCTAAAAATAGACTCCTTCACCTTTTACCATTAAAATAGGCCTGAAAGGCCGACATCTCATAGCCCAGGTCGGAGCGCAAGCGGAGGCCTGGGTACATATGATACCCAGCAGTACGAGAGGCCTGAAAGGCCGACATAAAACGTGCGTGACATTTATGCCGGCCTTTCAGGCCTCTCGTACTAGACGCCGCCGTTAACCCAGGCCTCCGCTTACGCTCCGACCTGGGCTATGAAATACCGGCCTTTCAGGCCTGTCTTATTTTTTGCGCTTTTAAAATTTGGACAAAGCTATTTTGCTTTACAAATAAATCCATTTAGGGTTTTCTTCAAGAGTCCAAAGTCAAATTTTAACCAAGGAGAAATCTCCAATGAAGAAGTTTATCTTTTTAAGCATGCTTTCTGTAGGCTTAGGAGGGCAATTTTTGTCTTCTGTAAATTATAATGACGCCAAAGATATGCCAGCTTATGTTAAGAGAGTAGCTCGTAGTAAGTTACCTGCACAAAACAAAAAGCTTGATGCACATCGTAACGGCGTTTATAGCCATTCAAGCTCTAGCTCATCAAGTAGTTCAAGCGAAAGCGAAATTGAAGTGCTCACCTTTGTATCTGCTGTGCTCAACAATAACGAAGGATATCCGCTTGTAGAGACTGGCTCACCAATAGTCTTCAACAAGATAATGGATATTAGTGGTTCAATTTCATACAACCCAGCAACAGGTATCTTTACAGCCTTTAAACCGGGTAGTTATGAGATTACCTATGGTGCTCGATTTTATGGCGTAGGCTTTGAAACACCTATTGATTCTTGTGCAGCGATTGCCCTTCGTGTAAATGGCAATGAAGTAGCAGGCACAGAAGTTTCAGCTACATTTGGAAATGAAGTGGCAGAAGCTCCATTCCTCGATGCAGATTGGGCAACATTCTCTGTTATCCAGAATGTTACAGCCGCTACAACATTTGAAGTTATCGCATCCACAAATAACATAGGACTTGGGATCCAGCTATTCAACCCATCCCCTTGCAATACTGTAAACACAGTAGCCTATGTAACTATTAAGCAAATTTAATTAATCTAACCAAGGAGAAAAACTTTATGAAAAAATTTATATTTATGAGCATGTTCTCACTCTTTGTGGGAAGCCAATTTTTGTCAGCCGGCAATGTAATCACTCGCCAAAAGCCTATGCCTCAAGCTGCCAACAAACCACACATGAATAGGCCAGCTAAAGCCCGCGATGGCCATGTGTTTACAAGCTCAAGCTCAAGCTCTAGCTCAAGCTCACGTGATAGCATTCATCTAAACGTATGCTGCAACCGCGAGCACACCCCTACATTTGTATCGGCTGTATTTGATACTACTCTAACAGAAAGTGAAGGCACATTTGTAGCCACAGGCACTCCAATACTTTTCAACCAGGTAATGGATACAAGCGGCAGCATCTCCTACAACCCAACAACGGGTCTCTTTACTGCTGTAGCTCCTGGTAGCTATGAAATCAGCTTCGGCGCTCGCTTTACTGGAGCTATTGACGAAGAAAATTTCGATCCATGCGCTTGTATTGCACTTGCAGTAAATGGAACAGAACTTCCAGGAACTGAAGTATCAGCTACCTACTTTATTGAAGGAATAGAATTTGATGCAGACTGGGCAACCCTCTCAGTAATCCAGACAATCACAGCGCCAACAACGTTTTCAGTTATTGCATCCAACAATAACAGTAACAGCGCTATCATACTGTTCAACCCACAGCCACAATGCAATGCAGGCAATACAACAGCCTACATCACAATAAAGAAGCTCTAAAAAGCTACACCCTTAAGGCGGCTCTCGGGCCGCCTCTTCGAGTCTATACCTTTACCGCCCGAAGGGATTTGGGAGTGCGGGGCTAGTTTGCACCGCTCTCAATTTTGCCTAAGTCAATTGCATAATAACCGCTAAAGCAACCTCAACGATATCCTGTTTGCAAGCCATTTACGCTAAAACACTTTGGCATAAATTGAGAGCGGTGCATTACTGCCCCGCACTCCAGAGCCTTCGGCAAATGCCCAAACTCGAAATGGTGGCGCTAGTGCCGCCTCTATTTAGTTCTATTTCCCTGAGGGACAGGAATTTCCTGGAGATTGCCATTTTGAGAAAGGGAAAGAATTTTACCGCCAATAGGCTGGGCAAGAATTTTCTTTTGTAAAAGAGCTCTTATTTGAGTGTCGTTCAAGGTAATGTCTTTGTACTCTTTCCAAAGCACATAGCTGCACCCCTCTTTCCACTTACTGCAGCCAAAACCTTTATTGCCCTTAATGATTGGGCTTTTGCACTTTGGACAGTCGCCATAGATATCAAAGTTCAGCTTATATATATCACTTTGGGTTATAAGCTCTTTTGTGAAGGCTACAATCTCTCCCATAAAGTCGCTTGCGGCATATTTACCTTTTTCCATCTCCTTCAATTTGGACTCCCACTCCCCTGTAAGCTCTGGTGACTTAAGGTTGGGGTCCTGGACTAATGCAATAAGGTAGCGGCCAAGCTCTGTTGCCTTCAGCTGCTTGCCTGAGCGCTCTATGTACTTTCTTTTGATTAGCGTTTCGATAATAGAGGCTCTTGTAGCAGGTGTGCCAATGCCCTTTTCTTTAAGTGCCTCTTTTAATGCTTCATCTTCTACAAGCTTACCAGCAGTCTCCATGGCACCTAAAAGAGCGTTTTCATTAAATGAGGCTGGTGGCTTTGTTTTGCCCTCAGAAATAAAGGGAGCGTGTGGGCCACTCTCGCCCTTTTCAAAATGAGGAAGCACCTGCTCTTCATCCTTTTCTTTTTCTTTCTCATCAGATTTTTTGGGATAGAGTACCGTCCATCCTGGAGTAACTATGCGCACGCCTTTGGCTTGAAAGGCAACCTCATTGGACGAGCCTTCAATAGTCGTTACCTCTTTTACACAGGTGGGATAAAAGGCGGCTACGAGCCGCGTGGCAATAGCATCGTAGACATTCTGAGCCTGATGAGAAAGGCCATAAGCCGCCTTTCCAGTGGGTATTATAGCGTGGTGATCACTTACCTTTTTGTCGTTAATAATGCGAGATGTAAAGGAAAGCGCACTAAAATCAAGAGAAGCCTTTAGCTCTTTGAGTATTGAAGTTACCTGTCCCTTCATATCGGTACTTAAGTAGCGCGAATCGGTACGTGGATAGGTAATGAGCTTCTGTTCGTAGAGGTTTTGTGCTTGCTGCAGCGTATCAGCAGCCGTCATACCATACTTTTTGTTCATCTCGCGCTGAAGCTCTGTAAGATCAAAAAGTAAAGGAGGGTGTTCGTTTTCTTTTTTTGCAGTGACCTTATCTACCTGAAAAGGGTGCTCTTTAATATCCATAAGAAGCTTTTCAGCTTCCTGTAGAGTCTTAAAGCGATCTTTTTTTCCTTTGAACTCTACATCGCGATATCGTGTAAAAAGCTCAAAAAAGGGCTCTGAGGTAAAGTGGCGTATTTCATCATCTCTATTTACAATCATCGCTAGCACGGGCGTCTGCACGCGCCCTACGCTCCAAAGGGTATTACCCTTGCCATAGCGTACAGTCATATTGCGAGTGGCATTAAGCCCCACAATCCAGTCCGCTTCGTTGCGGCATCTAGCAGCTGCAAAGAGGTTGTTGTACTCACTACCAACCTTTAAATTTTGAAATGCAGAAGCTAAGGCCTCTTCAGTTAAGGACGAAAGCCAAAGCCTCTTCCAAGGCTTGTCGACGCATCCTGTCATAGCGAGTATATAGCGAAAGATAAGCTCGCCCTCACGGCCGGCATCAGTAGCAGCCACGAGTTCGCTTGCACCCAAAAAGAGCTTTTTGATGATGCCAAACTGCTTTTGCACGCCTTTATCGTCTACAACCTTAAGTTCAAAGGCTTGTGGAACAAATGGCAGAGTCGCCAGTGACCATTTTTTTAAACTTGGATCGTAATCATCAGGTTCTTTAAGTGAAATAAGATGGCCAAAGGCCCACGTTACCTGATAGCCCCCACCCTCAAAGTAGCCATCATGGCGAGCTTTGGCACCCAAATGTGCCGCGATATCGCGCGCGACTGACGGCTTTTCTGTTAACACAACAATCATGATTAAACTATGCCAGAAAGAGGATTTCTTCCGCTATTGTAGTTGATCCGCATAGCCATAAAGAGTAGTGATGCAGTATATTTTATTCGCTTTTATTTGGAGGGCTTATGTTTGGTGGCGTAAAAGGAATTACTAGAGATAAAGTTACTACTACTCATCCAGTTTCTTTAGAAAGAATAATACAAGGTGTTTTGCCATTTATTGGGACTTCAGAAAAGCCCATCGATTTTACCCCTGATCAAACAGAAAAGGGAGAATGGCTTGGCGTTCGCTGTCAGCATTCTAAAGGCTCAGCCAGTCCTCACCTTACCACTACCCACGTGGAGTCTGCTGCCCACGTTTCTGGCTATGGCAAAACAATTTATGCTGTGCTAAACGATAACCCAACCTATCATAAGCCAATGCAATGCCAGCATGTGCAGGTAGCCCCAGCACTTGTAAAAATCGAAAAAGTAACAGAAGAGGACGAAGTAAAAACCTTGACTTTTGCAACGGGCGATACCTATAAGCTCCACAGCAAGGAGCCATTTAATGCCCCTGAGCAAGAGCTTGTCGTAACAAGAGCGCAATTGGAAGCTACGCTTCTAAAACAAGATACACAAGTTATTCTGATCTCTTTTAAAGGGTATGAAGATTGCGTTACGAACTGGCCCTATTTAACAAATGATGCCGTCAGATTACTTGTAGAAAAAGGCGTTAGGCTTGTAGGCCTTAACATTCCTTCTATGGATAGAGAGGTAGATGGAGGGATGACCTCCAACCACAAAATCCTTTTCGACGATGAAAATAGGCTTATTATAGAGCTACTTGCCTTAAAAGAGGCGCCTCTTGGCACTCTCACATTTAGCCTTAATCCTGTCACTTCCTATACAAGCCAAGATGTTGTCGCCTGCAAGCCTACTGTAATAAATTGAGAGCGGGGGCATTACTGCCCCGCTCTCCAGAGAGGTTGTGAAAAAATAGCCGTTTAATGCCCGAAGG
>JAYRNE010000090.1:0-2870 GCA_041912355.1 Chlamydiales bacterium | reverse complement strand
TTTTAGCGTGAGAGGAGAAGTTTCGGAGGTTGGGGTGGTAATGGTTGTTATGGAGGCTGTGAAATTGGGTTCGTGCATGTGGCCTCCAATGTCTTCCAGGGTCATTTTTGTGCTCCAGAAGAGAATTTGGCTAAGAGTTTGAGGCTCACCGTCAAGGTCCTGATAAAAGGTAAGTCTGTTGATAGCAGGGGGGCGCGCTGTGTGCTTGCGGACCGCGCGATTTTTGTATTCTATAGCTATGTCATTCAGCGAAATCTCTTTAATGTAGTAGGTGCGGCCAGATTGTGAAGAGGCCTTAGAGAGACTTGTGAGAATGGTTTTCCAGTTACTTTGAAAGTCTTCGGCATTTGTTACTTCTATCCCAATAAGGGGATCTTTGATGCTAATCTTGCGAATGTCTACAGCCGTTAGGCCAATAAGCGCTTCTACAACATCGCTAGGGGTCATTTTTACTGAAACTTTGGAAATGGAGAGGGCTGGCTGCAGGGAGTATTCCGAAGGGTTATAGACAGTGACGTTGTGCAGTTCGATATCAGAACTTGTTACGCGAATTCTATTTACTTTTACGGGCGTGCCATACATGCGACTAAGCGCCGTGGATGTGAACTCTGCGCGGTAGAGGTAAAGGTAGGAGGAAAAAGAGATGAGGATTAAAAGAGCAAAAGAGCTAAAGAAGATGAGCCATTTTTTCATGAGGGGGTTCCGAAAAAAATTTGGAGTGACTCAACGTATGTGAGTCACCCCAAAATAGGTTAGTAGTCCATTTGTTGGGAGGCCATGGAAGCTTGTTTATCTTCCTGTGGAGCCTCAGCGATAATGGCTTCTGTTGAAAGGAGCATTGCGGCAACGGAAACGGCGTTTTCGAGGGCGCAGCGCGCTACTTTCATAGGGTCCAAAATTCCAGAAGAGATCATGTCCACAAACTTATCTTCGCGGGCATCATAGCCATGGTTTTCTGAGAGCCTTTCAACCTCTTGGAGGATGAGGGCGCCTTCTTTACCGGCATTTTCTGCAATCTGGCGAAGAGGGGAGGAAAGGGCGCGGATGATGATCTTAGCACCAGTTCTTTCATCGCCTTCAAGCTTTTCTGCGAGCTTATTTAATGCTGGGATGCAGCGAATAAAGGCCACGCCGCCACCAGGCAAAATACCCTCTTCAATAGCTGCAGCTGTTGCATGCTGGGCATCGTCCACACGGTCTTTTTTCTCTTTCATCTCGATTTCTGTAGCAGCGCCAACGCGGATAACTGCAACGCCGCCAGCAAGCTTAGCGAGACGCTCTTGTAGTTTTTCGCGGTCATAGTCAGATGTAGCATCTTTAATCTGCTGCTTAATCTGAGCGCAGCGCGCTTCGATTTCTTTTTTGCTTCCAGCACCTTCTACAAGCGTTGTATCATCTTTGCGGATGATTGCCTTTTTCACGCGGCCGAGCATGTTTATAGTCACGCTATCAAGCTTAATGCCAAGCTCTTCGCTGATAAGCTGGCCACCTGTTTGCACTGCGATGTCTTGCAGCATAGCCTTGCGGCGATCGCCAAAGCCTGGGGCTTTAACAGCAGCAATTTTGAGACCTGCTCTTAGGCGGTTTACAACGAGAGTTGCAAGGGCTTCGCCTTCTACATCTTCAGCGATGATGAGGAGCGACTTTCCGCTTTCAGCAACAGCCTGGAGTAGGGGAATAAAGTCTTTGATGGCCGAAATTTTCTTTTCGTAGATAAGAACATACGCATCATCTAAAACGCACTCTTGCGTTTCTGCATTTGTCATAAAGTAGGCTGAAAGGTAGCCGCGGTCGAAGTTCATACCTTCTACAACGTCAAGTGTTGTTGTGAAGCCTTTACCTTCTTCAACGGTGATGGTGCCCTCTTTGCCTACACGCTCCATGGCGTTGGCAATGATTTCACCAATTTCAGCATCACTGTTAGCAGAGATTGTCGCAACTTGAGCGATCTCTTTTTTGTCTTTGATTTTCTTTGCGCGCTTTTGAAGCTCTTCTACAACAAGCTTTAGGGCCTTTTCCATGCCGCGCTTTACGTCCATGGGGTTTGCGCCTGCTGCAACGTTACGAAGGCCTTCAGCATAGATGGCTTCAGCAAGCACTGTTGCTGTTGTGGTGCCATCGCCTGCTTTATCAGCAGTCTTGCTAGCCACTTCCTTAACCATCTGAGCGCCCATATTTTCGAACTTGTCGTCAAGTTCAATCTCTTTAGCTACTGTAACGCCATCTTTTGTGATGTGGGGCGAGCCGTAGCTTTTGTCGATGATAACGTTACGACCTTTTGGTCCAAGAGTAACCTTAACGGCGTTGGAGAGAATCTGTACGCCCTTTAGGATCTTCTGTCTTGCATCTTCTTTAAACTTAATGTTCTTTGCTGCCATGTGGAATAGTCCTCGTTTATTTTTGTACTACTGCAATTAAATCGTCTGCGCGGGCGATTACGAATTCTTGGTCATCAAGGGTAATTTCCTGGCCGGAATACTTATCCATAAGCACAACATCACCAACCTGTACGGGCATAGCCATGAGCTTGCCTTCTTTATCTTTTTTGCCAGGACCAACGGCGATAACTTCTGCGCTTTCTTGTTTTTTCTTTGCTGTGTCGGGCATGATAATGCCACCTTTTAATTTCTCTTCTTGTTCAAGGCGACGTAGGAGTACACGATTGCCCAGAGGGCGGATTTTTACTTTTTGTGTCATAGTAGGTTCCTTTGTTAATGTATGTGATAGTTATCATGCAATAAAATGGCCTTTTTTGCAAGCTTTTAGCACTTTTGGTCCGCAAGTGCTAATTTTGATGCCGACAAAAGGACCAAAAGGACAAAGGACCTAAAGGACAGCAATAACGGTTATTGTTGTCCTTTAGGTCCTTT
>JAYRNE010000089.1:0-3378 GCA_041912355.1 Chlamydiales bacterium | reverse complement strand
TTGCGGGTGGAGTACGCCGCCGTCACTAGTAATGTTGCTACCGCTATACATACATATCTCCTTTTTTTCTTACATACCTTATTAAATGGTTTGTTTAAATAAAAAATTGCTTCTGCCTGTTTTATGGTTTTTCAGCACCACAAGGCAGCAGTTGGCTAGTAAAAGAGCTATAAAAGAAAGCGTGTGCACTAAGATAAGTCTTGCAATTAATTAAGAAATTGTATAAAATAATTATTTTAACAACTAATTTAGGGAAGAAATGAGTATAAATAGTGTTTATAGCCACCTTAGAAATCTTGGGGTAGGGACTCGTAATGACTTTTTAATAGCGCGCGATCTTACCCTTGTTGCTAAGACAAATAAGCTTATTCGCTCTATTCAGTATATTATCTCGAAAATTCCTTTATTTAGGCATGTCTGGGAGAGGACCGATCTTGCGCTTGTCATCCCCTCAGTAAGGGCTGAAGCTCTTAGAGCCTCTCCTCATAAGGCTGAAAAGGTGGGGGAAAGGGCAGAATTTATCGTAAAGGTCCTTGAAGGACTTCAGAGGGGGCAAGATCCTCACCTTCTTACCCTTCAGCGTATAAACCAGATGGCATACCATATTACTACATCTTCTCTCTCGGATGTTCAGAAAGCGATTTTTAACGACCGCTTGAAAGAGATTGAAGGGTGCTATTTGGCCTTAAGTGCAGATGTAGGTAACCTACTTGATGAGCTTAGTGAGCATGTGGACAGCCTTAAAGCCGCTGATAAGCATATAATAAGGCTATCAGAGCGAATTACTGCTTCTAAGCTTACTGAAGCACAAAAAGAACTTTTTCATAGTAGGATAGATGAGCATAGAGAGCTTTTTTACTCGCAAACAGATGACATAGGGTACCTTCTTGAGATTATTGCACAGGACTTTGAGCGTCTTGAAGCTGAGGCCAATGCGAGGGCTCTCTTATTTGGCATCGTAAAAGGCAAGGTAGACCCTGTTGCGGCTCTTACATTAGGAATCATTATTCCCGTTGTGGGCTTATTTATGGGACTTCAGCCTGTAGTTCAAGATGACGATAAAATAGATCTTCAGCAAATAGATAGGTGTTTAGAGCGTGTTTCTGTTAATGATGTAGAAGAACTCTCTGGCTATACACCCCTTATTTATGCTGCATATAATGGCCTTCCAAGGGTTGCTAAGCACCTTATATCAAAAGGCGCTCTGACTGACATAAAAGAAAAGGAAGGCTACAATGCCTACACAATGGCTAAGTACTATGTGAATAAGTACACGGGAATAATTGAAAGATCTACAGATAGACAACGCGATCAAGAAACTTTTGGCCCAAAAATTGAAAGGTATCAGCGAGTTGTAGACCTTTTAGAGCCTCTTACAGTAGATCGCGCGATGCCAAAGCGTTCTTGGTGGTAGCATTTTAGCACATTCGCAAGAGCCATTTTAGGTGTCTTTCGACCGCCTATCTGTTGCAAATTAGTGCCAGTACGCGCAGAATAGGTGCTTTTTAGGGAGAGTACCAAATGGCACTGATGGAACAAATAAACAATGGCATAAAAGAAGCCATGAGGACGCAGGATAAATTGCGCCTTGAGACCCTACGTATGCTTAAAGCGAAAGTAATTGCTGTTGATGCACGAGGCAATCTTCCCGATCCAGATATAATCAAGCTCTTTAAAACCTACTATGGCAACCTCCAAGAAGCACTTGAGACGGCTGAAGGTGCAAATCGCTCTGACCTTGCAACTAAGCTAAAAGGGGAGTTGCAGATTATCGAAGAGTTTTTGCCCAAAATGCTCTCCCACGATGAAACAAAAAAGCTTGTGATAGAAGCCATCACCCACTCAGGCGCAAAGTCAAAAAAGGACCTTGGCTTAGTTATGAAAAGCCTAAAAGAGATGAGTAATGCCTTTGACGGCAAACTTGCCAGTGAACTTGCTAAGGAATTATTGGCAGACTAATTACGCACAAGCCATCCGCCATTTACCGCTCCTGCCACGTAGCTTCCGCCTGAAGTTGTAACATGGCCATTGCTAGATAAGAAGGTATAAACAAGAAGCGAAGCTTCGCTCCAAAAAAGGACTAAAAGGACATAAAGGACGAACAGGACTAGCAATGAAGGTTTATTGATAGTCCTTTTGGTCCTTTATGTCCTTTTGGTCCTTTTTTTTGGGGCGAAGCTTGCTCTTGAAGAGAAGTGGCAACTACTGTAAAAAAGGGGAAACACGCATGGTGAGATTGAATGACCGACTGGGATGCCTTTTGCTATATCGCCGCACGACTTCTGAAACGCTACTCTGACAAGGATGTAAAGCGAGCGCTCTCCTACCTAGATGCAGGCATCTTAGATTCGCGCTCAGCCCAAGAAACTCTTCTTATGGGGCTTGGCACCACACACTTTCAGTGGGGAAGAGATAAAGCACTCGCTCCACTGTTTAGGCAGCTTTTGCACCGCAACCCCGATCTTTTCTTATATGCAAGTGCTACACAAATTGAGGCATTTAATGCTCTTGTCATGCAGCTATTTTCTCCTAATGTAGCTCGTGAATTTGTTCAAACCTCTAAGGTGCAGAAAATGGCACCAAAAGAAGAGAAGGCCGAAATTGTTTCCGAAAAACCTCATGAGTCTTTCGAGCAGCTCTTTGCCGACTTTACAAAAAGCCTCTCTTCAACACCTGACTTTTTACGAGAGCCACATATAACAGCCTTCTTGCATGAGCTTGAAGAAAAAAAATATGATGAAGCCCAGGTGCGTGAAGTTCTTGCCAAACAAAAAGAGTACTTACTAAGCCTCCAGCAGTTTTTAAGGCATGAGTCTGACACCATTAAAATTAAGACAGGCCCCCTTGTACAGAAGCTCTATGGCACAGACCTTTCAATCTATACAGATCTTCCGCAAGAGGCAAATAGGCTTTTACTTGAATCTTTTACGGGAAAATCTATTAACTCTCCAGAGCTTACTGACGATATTGTAGCTGAATATAAGAAGCAGATTACAGACTTTTATGAGGGCATATCTCATGATTTAGAAGACCTTGTAGAAAAGGCTACAGCAAGAGGGCGTAAAATTGATGAGATGTCGATTTTTACTCGCGCCTTTACGTCATTGACAACTCCCTTAAAGGCCTTTAAAGACCTTCATGAAGAGTATAGCGCCTTAGAAGAATCTGTACGAAAACTCCAGCTTTCAAAGCAGGATCTTTCTAAAGGTACATTTAGAGAAAATGAAACGAAGCTTAAAGTAGCCTATAGCCATTACTTAGACCTTAAAGCTTCTATGCGAATGACTATGGATAAGCTGATACAAGAGGCTCATGAGAGTGAAGAGCGCTCGCAAGATGATAAGTCTGCGATAAAGCGTAGGCTTTTTGAGATTTTCT
>JAYRNE010000088.1:0-3589 GCA_041912355.1 Chlamydiales bacterium | reverse complement strand
TTACAAGCCCCTCGCGAAAGGCCTGAAGGTGCGTTCCGCCATCGGATGTGTACTGGCCATTTACGAAGGAAAAGTAGGTTTCACCGTAGTGGGCAGTATGCAAAAAGGCAAACTCTAGCGACTTTGAGCGGAAGTGCAAGGGCTCATAAAGGCGCTCTTCTTTTACTTCGCTGTTGATAAGGTCAAGGAGGCCATGCTTCGACTGGTAAGGGACGCCATTAAAAATAATTTTCAACCCAGAGTTTAGGTAGCAGTAGTGCCATATGCGCTTTTCTACCATCTCAAGGTTATAGCGAAAGTGCTTAAAAATATCGGGGTCTGCGATAAACTCAACGTACGTTCCAGACTTATCGCTTGATTTTCCCTCTTTTGTATTTACCTCTACGCCCTTAACAAAGGTTGCCTGAAAGAACTTACCTTCGCGAGTTGAGCGCACCATAAAATGGTCTGATAAGGCGTTTACAGCCTTTAAGCCAACACCGTTTAAGCCCACAGAAAATTGAAAGACATCATCATTATACTTAGCACCGGTGTTCATGCGGCTTACGCATTCAACAACCTTACCAAGGGGTATACCGCGTCCATAGTCGCGAACTGTAACTTTGCCGGCATCCACATCTACTGTAATTTCGATTTCAGAGCCGTGGTTCATGATAAATTCGTCGATGCTGTTATCAATAACTTCTTTTAAAAGTATATAGATACCATCGTCTGGGTGCGAGCCATCGCCCAAGCGCCCAATATACATACCCGAGCGAAGGCGAATGTGCGAAATCGCATCAAGTGTCTGTACTGCTGTCTCGTCGTATTTTTTTGCCATAATATCGGGAGGATAGCAAAAAGCCAAATAAGAATCTACCCCCTATCAAGACCGAGAAAAATGGGTAAGAATAAGAATTGCATAATTCCAAGGGTGAAAAGGTTGTCAATTCTTAATCTTATTCTTGGTCTTGGTCTTATTCTTGTCCTTTATGTCCTTTTTCTTTGTTTGCAACTCTAGGCCTCATCTGCTATAACTCGGCAAAACGACAAAGGAACCACATGACCTCAACATACCTTCGCAATAAAAACGTTCTCATAACTGGCGGTACGGGCAGTTTTGGTAAGGCTTGCGCCTATCATCTTCTGCAAAATGACCTCGCCAATAAGGTAATTATCTTCAGCCGCGATGAGTGGAAGCAGTGGCAGATGCAAAAGTCTCACCCTGTATTTTCAAGCTCCAAGGTACGCTACTTTTTAGGCGATGTACGCGACAAGGAGCGACTTGAAAGAGCCTTTTGCGATGTGAACATCGTCATCCACGCTGCTGCTTTAAAGCAGGTGCCAGCTGCTGAATATAACCCAAGTGAGTTTGTAAAAACTAATGTGACAGGCGCAATGAACCTTATTGATGCTGCGATTGACGCTGGTGTTGAAAAGGTTATAGGCTTATCTACTGATAAAGCCGTAAATCCCGTAAACCTCTATGGAGCAACGAAACTCTGCTCCGATAAGTTACTAGTATCGGGTAATGCCTATGTAGGAAAGCGAGGCTATCCGACCTTTTCTGTAGTTCGTTATGGCAATGTCCTTGGAAGCCGCGGAAGCCTTTTGCCACTATGGAAAGACATTTTGGCAAGCGGCAAAAAGAGCCTTCCCATCACAGATGTGCGCATGACTCGCTTTTGGATAACTCTCCATGATGCTGTAGAGTTTGTATTAAAGTGCCTAGAAGATGCTGTGGGAGGCGAAATTTTTATTCCGAAGTCGCCAAGTGTCAAGATTGTAGACCTTGCAAAGGCTTTAGCTCAAGATGCAAGCCTCGATATCACAGGCATTCGCCCTGGCGAAAAGCTGCATGAACTTTTAGTCTCTCAAGATGATGCAAGACAAACTTTTGAAGCAGCTGATCGCTTTATCGTTGCCCCCCTCGCCTCATCTCGTGCCTATCAGCACTATACACAAGATACAAAAGTTAAGAAAATGCACGATGACTTTGTCCTCGCCTCAAACCTTAATCCCCTCTTCACTGAGTCTCTTGATGAAATACGCTCGCTTATCAACCAAGTCTCAACGCCAGGAGAGTACTAGTGGATATCGGCGTTATTGGCATAAACCATAAACTTGCCCCGCTTGCTATTCGCGAGATGATCGCAAAAGCTGCAATGCGCCGATTTAGCCTTGAAAACCCACTTAGACAGGGCTCTTTTGTTTTACTTTCTACATGCAATAGGAGTGAGCTCTACTTTCAGGCCCCAAGCCTCGCTGCCAGCCACGAGCAGATTCTTGAGATACTAAAGGAAGAAATTGAGGTAGAGTTTGACCAAAAGCTCTACACCTTTTTTGGCTTTGACTGCTTTTTACACCTTGCAAAGGTCACGGCAGGTCTAGATAGTGCGATTATTGCTGAAACCGAAATTCAAGGCCAAGTTCGATGCGCCTATGAGGCAGCAACAACACTACGGCCTCTATCAAAAGACCTTCACTTTCTCTTCCAAAAAAGCCTAAAAATTGCAAAAGATGTGCGACGCGAACATTTAGTTTCATGCCACGTACCTGATCTTGAACACGCTATCTTCTGGCAGGCAAAGGATTTTTTTAAAGATGAGGAGCTACCAGCCCCACTCTTTATCGGCACCTCAGAAATAAACCTGAAAATCGCCCGCTTTTTGCAGCGTAAGGGCATTTCCAATATGTGCCTTTCAAATAGAACTGAAGCCACCTCTCTACGCTACGCCGAGCAGCTTGGGATAAGTGTTTTGCCATGGGGCGAACTTAAAACCAAATGCCAGAACTACTCCTGGATAATCGCCGCCACAAAAAGCCCTCACCTTATTCTCCAAAATGTCTCTCTCCAGGACAAAAAAACTCTTCTTATCGACCTTGCCGTCCCTCGTAACATAGACCCTAATTTAGCTGGAAATCACTGTAAAGTCCTGAATATTGACGACCTAAACCTGCTTTTAGAAAAGCGAAAGGCCCTCTTAAACAGACAAATAACTCTTGCTGAGCAGCACCTTACCTTGGCCGTAAAGCGCTCTGTTGCCCTTTACCGCTCTAAAGCTTCGCTTCTACCGCTTGCCGTTTCTTGTTAACCACCATGAAGCCTATTTTGGCTTATGGTATCGATGTTGGTGATAGCCTCATATACTTCATCTATAGTACTCTTAGGAATATTTAGTGCTTTGAGAATATCTGGGTGGTTGTTATATTTTTCCCGGAAAGAGATTTTTAAAGTTGGATTATTGCGGATTTCGGCGTTTATATCATTGGTTACCTTTTCTTTCACTTGGGCATCTACTTTATCTTTCATATATTCGTATGCAAGGTGGTTTAGCTGGACTGTTGGTGGATAATCCGTTCTTGCAAATTTTATTTTGGGAGCTAGGTATTTTAAAAGAGCTTCAGGGTATTCATTTTTTAAGGCATCCACTGCTTTTTCCTGCCTCTCTTCATTTGTAAGCTGAGGCTTTGGAGGCGCCGATGCTGCCCTTTGCCTTTGGGCGGCCTCAGGCCCATTTTTTTGGACAGTTACATGTGCCACTTGACGGCTAGAAACTGGTTTTGGAGGGTCTGAAGCGCTTCTTCCTCGCAAATTATTTATAAAGGT
>JAYRNE010000087.1:0-1814 GCA_041912355.1 Chlamydiales bacterium | reverse complement strand
ATATTCCTTTCGCTTTTTCTCGGGCACATCTACTAAAAAGCGGAGTTCCTCAGTAGCCTCGGCAGGAAGTGCTTCAATACACTTTGTTACTCCTTCTTTTGCCCATTTTCTTGCTATAACCTCTTGCAAAAAGAGGGCTTGGGTGCGCCTTATACACTCAGCTTGATTCTGCGGCGCTTCGGCATCTTTATTGTAGCGTGCACACTGCTCTAAAGTGACAGGCCCAAAGCGGTAGGGTTCTAAGCATTCCAATAATCTACTAATGCATGATCCAGAATATTGAGTTAATGGCAGCATATATTCCTCTCTTTTTATTAAATAAATATAAGCGAAACTATAATAAAGTGCCTCATAAACCTAATCATTATGCAAGAGCATAATCCACTGTCGGTTCTCTTAAGGTAGGACTGAAAAGGTATAAGCAAAGGCTTAATTTTATCCTTTAGCCTTTATCCCTTAGCCTTTGCTTCTACCCCTTCTGGGTATTAATAAGGGTCTTGATGTCGAGGAACATGTCTTCAAAAGGGCGGTCGCCGTCGATTTCGACTAGCATTTTTTCTACGGAAAAGTAGGACTGGAGGGGAAGAATGGTGTCTCTAAAGTGTTCTGTGCGTTTTTTAAGGGTTTCAGGGCAGTCGTCGCTTCTGCGGGTGAGCTTTTGGCTGCAGACGTCGCACACGCCTTCGTCTTGCGGTGGGGAGCGGTCTAGATGATAGACCCTTCCGCAGTTAGTACACACGAGGCGCCCTTCGTGGCAGGTAAGAAGCCACTTATCAGATGTACGAATGTACACAGGCAGCATGCGGTATTCTTGGCTAAAGCGGACCTTCAAGGCCTTTGCCTGCTCAGCAGTTTTGGGAAAGCCGTCGAGTAAAAAGCCCTTGCGACAGTCAGGGCGTTTTGTACGTTCTGCTATAAGGCGTAAAAGCAGCTCGTCCGGAATATGGCCTGTATTTAGACACTCGCGCGTCATGCGGCCCATTTCATTGTCATCATCACTATAATCTAAAAGAAGATCTGCAGCAGAAACATAGGGCATTGAAAGTGAGCTACTCACCTTAACGGCAAGCGCGTCACGGCCAGAACCTGGCGCACCAAGTAAAAGAAGGATTAAAGGCCTTTGAGAGGCTTCACCCACAACACTTGGGCAGATAAACAGCATAAGTGCAACGATGTGTTTTAGTACATTTTGCATACCACCTATCACGCTAAAACTAGAAGTATAGCTACTCGCCACATTTACTGAAACCATGATTCTAACTCTCTAACGTTAAGTTCACTAAATGAGTCTACAATCAAATCAGCCTTAAATGGCAGCGCTTCAAACTCTTTTCGATCAAAGGTTGTTGTGATAGCCACGCACTTACAACCTGCCTTGAGGGCTGCTTCTATGCCTAAAAGAGCATCTTCAAATACGATAGTGCGTTCAGGAGGAAGCTTAAGGGCGCTTGCTGCCTTCATAAAGCATTCTGGATTAGGCTTACCCTTGGCAACATCTTCTCCGGAAATAATATGAGAAAAGAGGTTGCTGATATGCTTTTGGTTCAGAATTAAGTCTATATTTTTGAGGATAGAAGATGAAGCTATAGCACAAGGGACATGATGGTTATTGAGCGATTCTATAAAATCTTGAACTCCCAGAAGAAGCGGTATCGACCCTGCATGTACATGTCCCTGAAAAAGGCCTTCCTTTCTTTCTGATATCGCCCTTATTAGCTCTATATCAGAAGTCCAGCCCAAAATTTCAGAGATAAACCGCTCGTTTTTAACACCAAAACCTGAAAGAAACTGCTCATGCGTGAGGCTTTTCTTTT
>JAYRNE010000086.1:0-2599 GCA_041912355.1 Chlamydiales bacterium | reverse complement strand
GGAGAAGCTACTTCAAGAGAGCTTCTTGAAATATGCCAAGAGATGCCTTATGAGCATGACGTTGTAAAGCTAAGAAATGAAATTACCCATCGCTCAAGCCGCCTTAAAGACCTTAGAGACGAGGCAATACGTCTCTATCGCGACGTCCTTGAGACAAAGCGATTTTTAGAAATTGCAGGCCTTGAGCAGGAGAGGGTTCATAGTGACTTTATTGCCTACCAAGCGACTATACGCACAATATTAGAAGATGTGGAAAACCCCTTTAAAGCTTTTTCTCAGGCTGTAACAAAGGATGATATCAACTATGTCTTTAGGGGCTTCTGGATTCGCATAGAAGATATTCAGCCAAAAATTGAACACGGTGAAGATGTCGCTAAAGGGCTTTTTCAAAAGCATGCACCTGTCTTAAAAAAGGCCTTCTTGCAGGCTCTTGACACTGTAGAAGAGGTCATCAGCCTAAAGCTTGGCAAACGAATTTCACTTGTAGTTCCAGCCGAGCGTGACTTGCAGGCTGCATCCGATGTAGAGCTTTATAACACCATCATGCGCCATATTCACAACGTAGAAAAAGCCTACAGCTTTACTCAGCCTTTTTCATACTTTATGCAAATAGGCGATCACAAAACCCGTCTTAGCAGGCTGCAAGATGCTATGATGCTAGACAGCCATATAGATGACATGGTTCACTTTGCAAAGGCTATGCAGTATGCAAAGACCTTTGAAGAGGAGCGTGTAGATAGTATTCTCGAGGCCTTTGAACGGCAGCACCTTGTAGAGGAAGTTGCGTGGAGTGAGTATGTGGAGCGTATGCATAGGGCGGCACGCCTTGTTGAGGATGAGATCTTTCTTGATATAGGTCTTCTTGATCGTCATGCTCTTATGGATGTTGATCCTAAAGAGCTTAATGAGACATTGTGTCTTGCCTGCAAAAGAGCTCGTGAGCATATATTTGAGCCTGCTTATGGCCTTTTTGCAAGTCTTGATCAGTTGCCACCTGCAGGTGATTCTAACCCCTTATGTGCCAAAACGCTTAGCGATCTAAAGAAAAATCTTAATAACTGGTCTGAAGTAGAAGTAGACCCTTTCCAGTCTACCGACTGGCTTTTAGAGCATTTAAGAAGCTACTGCCACCATCTTTTTGACACGAAGGTTCTTTTAGCATCCCACGCAGGAATGCTCTTACCAAAATGCTTAGAGTTTGTAAATGAGCTAAGAAGCCTTGTAAGCTACATCGAAGAGATCTTGCAGCATAAGCGCGTGCAGCATAAAGCTGAATGGGGAACCCCCTGGATTCCCGAATGCCACAGCATGAGGGCAACTATCGAAGCTTTTGAGCCAGAAGACGAAACGGAAAAAGCCCTAGAGCCTCTTTTTAACACGATACAAGAAGCCTGTAATGAAATACCGGAACATAGCGATATACCCCTTGATGTCCCATTTCAGGAGCTTACGCGCCACCTTGAAGAGATTCGAGCCTTAAGTGCCGATCCTAAAAAAGAGCACCCCTTTATCTATATTCCAGGCTACTTAGCTTTTTTCGAGATGAGGCAAAAAAATGAAAGATAGCTACGACGTGTCACCACCTATGCCAAAACTTTGCAGAGAGTTTATTGCAAGGCGCCTTATGTCCTTTGCAGGCTTTTTCTTTTTGCTCTTTTTATGTGAGCACCTTTTTACAAATTCTCAGGCTACACTCTTTTTAGGAGATGATGGAAAAGGGTTTATCGATGCTGTTAACTGGATTCACTCGCTTCCCTACCTTCAGGTGATTGAGCTAACCCTTATTGGGCTTCCAATTGGAGTGCACGTATGGTGGGGCATCGAACGCATTCGCATGGCAAAGCTAAATTCAGTGCCAAGCCAAGGGGAAAAGAGCTACCTTCCCTATAAGCGCAACATCGCCTTTAGCTGGCAGCGCATCACTGCTATATTGCTTATTGTTCTTGTAGGCCTTCACGTTCTTTACATGCGGTTTCTTAAGGAACCTCACAGTGTCCAGTATGGCGTTTCTAGCGAACATTTTGTGAAGCTTGATGTTGACTCAGGCCTTTATTCGCTAGCTCCACGGCTTAACATTATGCTTTTTGATGCGGCTATGATTAAAAAGGCAGAAGAGGCTCTTAAGAATCAAAAGCTTCCCCGTGAGCAGCCCTCACCCTTTGAACACTCTTTCTATAACCCTGAACTTGCCAAAACGGTAAAAGCTGAAGAGCATCTTGAATTGGAAAAACGGATTATAGCAGAAATGGGAGCACTTAAGCCTTCCTCAAACCAGGTTGTGGCTATCTGTGATAGCTTTGGTACGGCATCGCTTATGATGCTTCGCGACACCTTTAAGTCGGTTTTCATGTGTCTAGTGTATTCACTTTTTGTCGTGATTGCTGCCTTTCATGGCTGTAATGGGCTCTGGACCTTTGCAATTACGTGGGGAGTGTCGCTTTCGGAGCGCTCGCGAAGAATTGTGCGTGTTTTATCGAACGTATTGATGGCGCTACTTATTTTCTTTGGCCTTGCCTCTATTTGGGGTGTATACTGGATCAACTTAAGGTACTAGGAGCCTTTTGTAGAGGCATGGGCTATCATGCAAAAGAAACAGGAT
>JAYRNE010000085.1:0-3078 GCA_041912355.1 Chlamydiales bacterium | reverse complement strand
GCTATCTGCCATAATAGCTGCATACTAAACGACAAAAGGAGTAAAAGTTATGATGCCATTAATTCAAAGTTCCTTGCCAACTCAAGAAATTTTGGTTCAAACAGCTAAGCAAACTATTAAAAGAATAGAACTTAAAAATGGCTGCGCCTACGAAGAAGTTGCCCTAAAAGGGTTTAATACTACCGCAGTAATTAGCCATGGTAGTGCCTTTATAGAAAGCCCTCTTTTACATAGAACCATAGAACCCTATACAGCTGCAAGGCTAACAGCAGAAAAAGTACATAAAATATTCAATCAAGAAGAGACGATTGCGACACTCTACATCATCTCCACCCCTATAAAAGGAGCGGATGAAGAGTGCAAAGAAGAGTATGTACGCGAGCTAAAAAAGTGCACGCAAGTTCCAAACACTCCCCCGGGAGAATTCATCTACGAACTCGAGGGCATCTATAATGGCCCATGTAAGACGCATAGCGTAGCCATTGTATGCATTATGCCAAATAGCGCGTCAGCAAGGCACTACCACCCAGCCCAAATGGAAGCGATGGACGGAAAAGGCAGTGAAGAGGGCATAGAAGAGACATACATCGTAACAAGGGGCCAAGCTATGCTACAACTTGGCGAAGAAGAACCTATAGCGCTCTATCCAGGAGAGTATAAAGCGATCCCGAATGACGTAAATCACAAAGTATGGTCCGTTGGAAATATCCCTCTTGAGATGGTTGTAACATGCGCTCGAGCATGGACCCCACATTGCGGAAAGTATGTCGAGTAGCATCTACGATCACATTGGCAAGGCCTCAATAAAACACCACAAAAGCATCTGTAAGCTAATAGATCACCTTACTCGCTTTTGTGGGATAGATAGGTTTTGGCGTAATGCGCATCATAAGGATGGCTCATATTCTGTTCTAGGAAATGCACCTTCCGTAGCCGAAGCCTTTTTTGGGCAGAACCTCTTTTTAGGCCATCCCTACTTTCGCGACCCTATCTACTTCCAGACAGGATTTAGCCTGCCAGACCTTTTTAACATTCAGGAATATGAAGAGACGCAAGGGAAGCTGCGCAATAAAGGCGATTGTCACCATGTCCTCATCCACATTCATAAACTTGATGAGGGCTTTATAGAGTATGGCTTTGCAAGAAGTGAGTTTCATCCAGGCTTTGAAAGATTTTACCTTAACCACCTTCCCACAATCCTAAAGTTCATCGACTACTTTGAAAAAGAAGCCTCCAGGGTTATATATGAGGCCGATAACGCGCGTGTAAACATGGCCAAAATAATAGGTGCCAAGTATCATGAAAACCCAAGACTTCCATGCGCTTTAATAGTGCCTGAAAAAGAACTTGCCTTTGTTTCTGCAGTAACTCGAGAGCTATCGTATGAGCTCTTAAGCCTCACCAAAAGCGAAAAGGCTATACTTCGACAGTACCTAAAGGGCCACACAACCCAAGAGATCGCCAAAACGACATTTCGCTCGCCACGAACCATAGAAACCCACTTAGAGCGAGCTAAAGCCAAGCTTGGCGTACGAACACGCTCGGGGTTATTTGATATTTTGCTGCCGCTTAGCGAGTATTTATAAACGCTTATTGCCGGGCTTTACGTCTACTGTTGTGCCATCAGGATGTTCTACATGCTTTTGTCCATCAGCCATCTCTTTCGTTACAGTGCCATCGGGCTCTTTGGTAATTTTTGACCCATCTGGATTAAATTGCATAGTAGTTCCATCAGGCTCTTTTACAGTTTTTGAACCATCCGCATTGGTCTCAAGTGTAACATCATTACCTTGCGCCATAAGGGCACACCGGCTAAATAGAGCAGCAATAATCAATAATTTTTTTATCACTATATCCCCCTCCAAATAGGTAGTCTCTGCATATAGTACTCTTTCAGTAAAGTTGTCAATTACTACCTCTAGTATAGCCATTACCACCGCAAAAGTAATGCAATAAATTAAAATTTATACTATAATTATGTTTAGGATAGAGCGGAGGAATTATGACGAGTGTACAGGGTAATCCTGATTACTATTCTTATGAAACTAACCAATCAGACAGAACAACAAGTAGCCCCAAAAACCTAAAGGGCCAAAACAAAGATTATAAAGTTAGCCAACAAAAGACAGCTTCCAGTGAAAGGGAAGAGGCTGCTGCCAAAAAAACATTTTCTTCTCAGCCCCAAAAAGCACCCTCCCGTCCTGCCCCAAAAGCTCCTCATGAAGAGATGGAAACCGCAAAGACTCCCCCTATTTCAAGAAAAACAATGGATAATGCAGAAACTCCCCCTCTAAAACGAAAAGCCCCCTCTTTCCCGGCCCCAAAACCACCAACTTCAGACATAAATACAGCCAAAACTCCGCCCCTTACTAAAAGATTCTCTCCATTCGAACGTTTTGAACAAAAATGCCGAAAAGAAGGACGATGGTGTGAAGATACAGAAGATGCAACTCGCATTTTATCCCACAATCACTATCTCGTTATGAGAGACGATACTGACGCACACTACTACTATGTAGCAGTGCTAAACAACTCTGAAATTAGCTACCTACAATATGCAAAGCTTGATTTTATACGCCTTGCAAGCAGTCTAAGTGAAGAAGAGGTTGTAAAAAGAATCAAAGAGAATCTTCCGTATAAGATCCCCCCAAATGATTTAGATACCATTAAAAAAGGCTCAACACCTTATGAGCGGTTAAAAAATGCCTACAGTATATCTGAAATACGGAATAGGGTAGAAAATGACACCCTAGAGCCTGAAGACAAACAAACCCTATTAGATAAAATTATTGGCTCTGGTGATGTTAAAAAACTACTAAGAGATATTCACCCAGATAAAGATCCCAACCGAGACCCAGGACTATCAAGCTTCTTCAACAATTTAAAAAAACAAATAAAATAACAAAGCCTTACCACATTTTCTTGCCTAAAAGCAAGTACGTAACCTAATATGCCGCTGCGTATTAATAGTTCATGAAAAATAAGGTAATGTTATGACAAATAAATTAGTTGGCATGTTTAATGAGATGGCAGGTCGGGCAGTTCTCCTGGGAGGTGCCTATGGTGCTACAACTTTTG
>JAYRNE010000084.1:0-5028 GCA_041912355.1 Chlamydiales bacterium | reverse complement strand
TGCATCGCTTTGGGACTATTCTCGAGCTTTTTTTGCGCATTTGAGGCCACTTTTGCTCGCAATGGAGAATTCGGGGCAAAGGCGCCGTGAAAATGGTGTCGGTGACGGCGTGGATAGGGGGATAAACTTTGAAATCCTGTCCAGAAAATCTAGCGGATCTAGCTGCATGTATGTTTTGCCAGTATGAGTTGGCTTGGGAAAGTGATAAATGAGAAGTTTGCCACTCCAGCGCAGGTTCTCGCTAGCAAAAGCAGGCCGCGCACAGTAGCGTAAACTTGGGGTCAAACTTGGGGTCAGGCCTGACATTCCGACACTTAAGAGTCGATAGTTTGTCCAAACTCATGGTCTTCAGAACAGAAGAACACATTGGCAGTTCTTTAATTTCGCAAGCTATTGCAGATGAAATAATACTTTCCTTTTCATAAATCGCACGAATCGCAGGATCCGGCCCTTTTCAGCTCTCCCCTAGGAGAAAGCAAGCAAGTAGACCCTCTTGAAGTTCTTATACCTTAGGCAGGTAAAGATCCCATTCGGATTTTTTGAATCCTAGAAGTCCAAAATCTTTTCCTAATAGGAAAGGACGCTTTACGAGCATGCCATTTGTGTTTAAAAGTCTGAGAATTTCAGTGGTAGTCATTTCAGGCAATTTTTGGCTGAGCTTCATTTCTCGATAGAGCATGCCGGATGTATTGAGCAGCTTTTTTATGTTTCCATTTTGAAAGGCGAGCATTGCTTCAAGTTCTTGCATAGAAGGGGGCATTATGACAATTTCTATTTTTTCAAAAGAGAGTCTTTTATCTTCAAGGTAGCGTAGGGCATCTTGACAAGTAGAGCATTTGCTGTACACATAAACGCGCATTATTTTTTCCCGGTTTTCAAAAATAAAGCCCAATGATACAATCATTAGCAGATAATTGAAAATAGAATAAGCTATGGTGGATCAAAATCAGGAATATCTATCGGCCAAGTGCAAGGGGTGTGCAAGGGGCCGGGGTCGATAGTGTCAACTTAAGGGTCACGGGGTCATCACGATCACGGGGTCTCACGGTCTCACGGGGTCAGTCACGGGGTCAATCACGGTCACGGGGTCGATCACGGGGTCAGATCACGGGGTCACGATCACAGTGTCAGGCCTGACCCGTTTTTGACCCCGTTTTGACCCCGTTTTTAAAATCCCGTATTTTATACGGTGTTTTCTAAATCTCCCACTCACATAAAATTTACACTATAAAAATAATAAGGAGATTTTACTATGATAGGAAATATTGGCCCTAATCCACTTTTTGTTCCACAACCAGAACTAATAATTAATGATCCGCAGCAGCTTGCTAATGTTCAAGAATTGCTGCCGGGACAACGAGCAAAAATTCTTGAAGCAATTCACTACTGGTTAGAGAGTTTTTCGGAAGTTGAGACACCCTGTCCACATCCTAATTTAGAAGTGCGTCGCACAATGACAAAAAAGGAGCAGCAGGAAGAATTTCTAGGAGTTATTAAGGAATACTCTTCCCAGAATCTTGTAGAAGTGTTTGAAATCGCTACACCTGTCATTACAGAATATGAGCAGCATCTTTCTGGCTCACGCGGCTTTGAGGTAAAAACGCACTTTTTAAAAGAACTTCAGACTATGCTACCTGAGCAAAGACAAGAAGCCTTAAGTAAAGCTCAAGAGGAGCTGCGGGCAATGTCGGTAGATGAAATAAAATTTTACCGCCTTAGTTCTTACATGAGTTACCCTCAGGCAGTTCCCTTGTTTAGAGGTCTCTCACTTGAACAATTCATGAAGCTAAAAGACACTTTACGCCATTTTAAATTTGATGAAGATAAGGGTGAACTTCGAATCAATACAGTTGTTCCGCTACTTCAAGACTGCAAGGACATTAACCTAGTAACTGCCGCATTGTGGAGCTACAACGATCAAAAATTTCTGCAAACAATAGAGTTTGCCCAACCACAGCTACTGGGACTTTCATCTTCTCATGAAGTAATAATTCTTGCGGATGCTATGCGTAAAGAGATGATGGCCGTTGCAGAACCTTTATTACCACAATGCATTGATGTAGCGGAAAAGGTATTTGTTTATAAATCACTTGCTAAACACCCTGAAGCCATAGCCGAAGTTATCGAAGGAATTCCAGGTACACTTGCATTCTTACGTTCAAATGCAATAGATTCTCCTGTGCACAAAGAGATGGCAAGTGGCATTTTAGCTACGTCGCTCCCTGCAAATCGCGATACCATACAGGATTTTATAGCAAAAATTATTCCTTTGTTTAAACAGGAAAACAAGTATTTATTAATCAAGTATGTACCTATTCGTGGCAATGTAGCTAAACTTTTTGATAGCATACCTCTAGATTGCCAAACGAAATTTGCAGAAGGTCTTTTTTCCCTTCTGTTGCAAACCTGTCATGAACTTCCTACTAGAAGTGTGCTGGAACTATTTAGCCTCGCATCAGGAAATCAGGCACTAGAACTTCTTGATCTTCTTCAAAATAAACCTTATATCCGCCCTTTTGCTATATACACGGTTCGCTCTATCCCTTCAGAGGCTTGTAGAAAACTTACATTATTTATTCAAGCAGCACCATTCTGGCCCTCTCACGGTACTGGGGGGGATCAATGGACCGGCATTGGTACATCAGTTATGAGTTTGTTTAACTGTACCCCTCTTGAAGAGGCAGAATCCTGTCTTACAGCATTACTTCGATTAAAGGAATGCGTCACTCAGGTTGACTTCTTGAGAAATGGCGCTCAACTTCGTTTTAATTCTGTGTCAATAAACCGCATTGCAGCTATTCTTGAAAGCATCACAAGCCTACCTTTACGAGGAGCTACCCTTGAACTTCTTACGCTTGCCAAAGACAACATTCGCCTGTATGAAGAGCTTTTACAATTCATCCCTGAGAGTGAAAGAAGAGCGGAAATTCTTGGGCTTATCCTCAACCTAGAAGTTTCTGAAGCAGAAAGGCAAGATGTGCTAAGAAATCTTCTCCCCACATTGCCCCAAGAACAAACTTCGGATGCTCAATACACTCACTTGCGTGCCATGCTTCTCGGATTACAAGAGCAAATTGTGCGCGATGCTTACAGCTTGAGCGTTGATCGAAAAGATTTACAAAGCCAGCCTCTTAAGCTTTTAGCAGAACTTGCTGAGCAATTCTTGCAACATAATGCAAACTTTCTTCGCGTTACATTTAAAAACGAAGAAGGTATTGACGTTGGAGGGCCGGGAAGAGCGTATATCACAGGCCTTATCGACGGTCTTAAAGAAGCACTACAGTTTACCAAGCAAAAAGCAGGACTTTATCTTCCAATGGAATATAAGCAAGAGCATGCCCAAAGCTTTGAGCAGCTTGGCATGCTCTTTATGTTCGTGCTTAATGCTGCGCGAGAATACCCTATTGGGATGGTATTTGATTATGGTTTTTTTCAAGCTCTAGCAAAAGTGAAAGAAAATCCCACTTTTTCAGAACTAGTTGAGCTCTATTGCCTCATGACAAATAACGAAGAGCTTAAACTATACGCCAAACCTTTCACCGCGCAAACAGATGAAAAAATTTTAACTCGTGCTCTTGCCTTTGCGATGCTCGAAGATGAGTTTAAGGGTAAGGACTTAAAAGAACATCACGCTGCGCTCTATACTGCCCTGCAAGCTATTATAAACAACGAATTTTTAATGAGCCTGAAGCCGCTTTTGGCCATTGCAAAAGGCATGCAAAAAGCCCGCTTCACTAAAGTTACATGGCAAGACGTGCAAAAGCTCACTCCTGCAACACTTTCAGCAAGCCTGCAGGGAAGGCTGACAAATGAACTTGTGCTTTCAAAGCTCAAATTTCACCCATCAATCTCAAAAGAGCAACAAGTACTAATACGAAACTGGGTTAAAACTGCAGACTTACAACAGCTTGCTAGTTTCGTCTATGGCATAACAGGCGCAAAAGCGCTCGGGAACACGGATCTAAATATTCATGCGGCCCCGTCCGACGTACCATCCTTTTCCACCTGCTTTTTCAAGGCAAGCCTTCCCATTTCGGAAGTTTACGACCAAGAAGCCATGAACGCTGTCATAAACAACGCACTTCTTGGCATAGAGGGGGATAAGTTTAATAGGTGTTAAAAGATAATCGGGGCTGCGGCCCCTTTTTGTAAATAAGAAATAATTTGAAAAAAAATGAGTGAGATCTGTATAATGTTCCATTTACTTTAAGGGTGACTATGGGATCTATTGCTGATATGAATAAACATGTTGCTAAGAAACTGGGAGATAAACTTGCAAAGTTTTGCTCTCCTCTGGTGGATCATTTGGCAGTTAATCACTTCTATCACTTTGCAATAATAGATACGGGTCATTATGCAGCGGTGGGGCTTCATCAAGAGTGGCAAGAGTGTATACATTCAAGTGAAGAAATAGATCGCGCCGTCCCGAATTTTTACCATAATAGAGATGCCCTTAAAGGTATTATATTTACCCAGACAATTCCTAATAAACACTGGCAATCGCTAGCTAAAGAAGGAAGTGAGCGGTACAACATACATACCGGTCACGGGGTCAGTCACGGGGTCATCACGGGGTCATCACGGGGTCAGGCCTGGCATTCGGGCATTTGTCACTTAGCTTTATCCACGACTATGTTTCCGTAGGAATTAATGCTCCAGAAGAATTTGATTTTAAACGTGGTATGCATGATGGAATTTTTGGAGATGATGATTTTGCTAAGAAAATTAAAGAAAAAGAGACCCCCGCTATAAAACCTCAGCTCAATATCCCTGAACTTGTTCGAGTAGCTTGTGAACGTTATTAAATTGATATCGTCACTTTATAAAAACCGGGTAAGCACCGACAAGCGGCAAATGTTCGTGCAATTCTATCACTATTGGTTTGTGAGGAGACGAACGCTACGCTAGAAGAGCTTGCTGCTATATTAGATAGAGATGCTAGTAGCTTGAGTAAACAAGTGGCACGCCTTAATGCCAAAAAATTATCATCTAGCAGTTTGCAAGACGAAATTGCCGAGTTAAGGGCTC
>JAYRNE010000083.1:0-3160 GCA_041912355.1 Chlamydiales bacterium | reverse complement strand
GCAAGTAGAGGCTTTTTTGTAAAAAATGCAAGAGCTAGACTCATTATCGTTCGAGCAAGTGTTAGGCTTTGAAGTAGGTGTGGGTTCGTCCAGGTAATTGCAATAGAGGGATCTGTCGCTCTTTCCGCTAAAAGCCCTTTTAAATCTATTGCAGGCCGTAAATACTCGTTAATTTTTTTTACGGCAAAATAGGCAAGAGCTCCGACTGCTACAAACGATACCATAAAGGCAAGCGTATACCTTTTCTGATTTGCCTGGCTGATATTGAGCTTTTCTTTGATTTTTTTATGCAAAAAGTAGCCTGTGCCTAATAGCCCTAGAATATCTGTGAAGCCCATTACCTGCTGAATTTTGTAGATGGTGGCTGCATATTCTGGATACTGCTCTAAAAAGGCAAGGGCGCCTTGTGCAATATTGTAGGTGCCATAAATCGATTCAAAGAGGGGCTGTGTATCCGTTGGCGGACGAATAATTGTGACCTTTGCTGGGCGATTTCCAATAAGGGCATCATCCATAACTATATCGTAGCTATTTTGCTGAGGATACTCTCGGCATACGGGGCAATTCGGCACGTTCTTTTCGGGAATATTTACGACGTACTGGCTGCTTGAGCCATTGTAGACACCGTTACGGAAGTGTTGTGTAATGAGCTTTCTAATCCTTGCGCCATCAAAAACATTTGCGGTCTTTTGTGCGATAAGTTCGCTCACACAGCTTGTGTGCAGTTCATGATTTTTGCAAAAAGCTAAGTCTGTTTGTGGCTCATCTACATCTTCTCCTGCTAAACATATGGAGCAGTTTTCTCTTTGTGAAGACCCCCTAGGTGCAAGTGCCAGCATGTTGTAGGAGACTTTGGCACCTTGTAGCTCTGGGATGTTAGGGTTGTGAATTGGTATTTCTCGATTAAACTGAAGCCACTTGATCCTCATCTGCTTAAAGATGCTGTAGCTAGAGCTAACAAGGCTAATGGCTAAGCTTAGCTTATTCTTGCTAAGACAGGCTAGGGCAAGGTTTAAGATGGTTTTTGTAACTCCAATTGCCCGTGCAATTTTTTCACGCTTAGAGGGAGTTTGTGAAATTGTCATGCCGTGCGCGTGCTGCGGGGCAACTTTATTTCCGTAGTGGTTTATCACATAGTAGCCAACGGCATATACTCCCGTAGCAACGAGTGCTACAGGAAGTGCACCAACCATCCAACTGGTAGCCATATTTGCAGCTATCTCAAATCCTGATAGAGGAAGGTACTTGCGTACCTCATCTGCAATGCGTTTTGTGTAGTACACGCAGGTAAGAGCATTAGCAATAGTAAAGAGTGCCTGAATTTCACGTATTCTAGAAATTGTAGTCTCTCTTGCCCATTTTATAACCCTATTTACTTGTGCTGCACCTGCCTGAAGCGTGGCATAAAATGCGCTTTCCATTAGCGAGCTTGTAGCGGCAACGCCATCGCCAGTTATGTTAGAGCCCAAGTAAGAGATATATTGCGGCAAAACTGCAGGAACGTGCTGTGTAATCATGCTGTAGCAATTTAACATATGCTCTAATTATAATCGTGCTAAAAAGTGAGTTGGAGTAAGTGCCGCTTATTTATAGATAATAGTAATAATAACTATGAGATTAATATGAAAAGCTTCTTTTTTATAGCTTTATTAGCTGTATCTTCTTTATCTGCTGTTGAGAAGTACAATATTCATACCGGCAAATGGGTAACAACCACTGAAGACTCTGTTTTAAAGCACAATCCTTACACAGGAGAATGGAGCTTTCAGCCAGAGGAGAATGTCCTTAAGTATAACCCTCATGCACAGGAGTGGAGCTTTCAGCCACCAAATGCAAAACTGAACTATCAAGTTCATCAAGGTATATGGGTTTGGGAGACTGAGTAAGGGTACAGTCATTAAAGTTGCATAATAATTATGGATAATATAAAATAGAAAATTATTTATAAGAGGTAATTATATATGCAAGCTTTGAGAGTAGATTATACAGATCGTCCAACACTTAAAGATCCTGATAAGGCTGCTGCAAATGCTAGTCTGCAAAGCTTACTTAATAGAGAAAAAGAACCGGTGGGTGAGCTTATTCTCCGGGACTCTTCTGTCACCGGTAGTGCTCTTTTTGGCAACCAGTGCCTCTCGGTTCCAGGTGTAGTAGCTTTGCGTAAAAGTCTTAGGGTACTTGACTTATCAGGGACCCAATGTTCTTCTACGCTTTTCTGCCATCTATCTGACTTTCCAAAACTTCAGCAGCTTTTTGTGGAAAGATGCTCAGAAATGAAATTGGTACGCGTAGATGGTCATAAAAAAATACAAGCTATCTCGCTGCTAGGCACAGTTGCCATGCCCGAAGCAATAAAAAGCATTTTAACAAACTGCCCTAAGTTAAAACAGCTAGACTGCACGATAGATCTATCAGATGTTGTGCCTATTGGCTTTAAAAATAGACACGCGTTAATTCGCCCAAAGGTTCAGTTTCCTGGCGGTACTATTGTTGCAGACAATGTACTAGGTCCTCAAGGGGCAAGTTTTGAATATTTTGGATCACTTGATGTACGCATACAAAAAATAGAGGGTGTTTGGAGCGTGTTTCTATTAGATGCCCATAGAGAGCCAATTACAGATAAAAGCACTGTCTATATCCATACAGGCTGTAACCGATTTGTTGCTTCTAAAGACTGTTCTTGCAACATACCTGGCAAGCTCTTTCATGTGACCTTGCCTCTTGATTCTTCGCTCGATCTTGCGAAGGATTTTGATTTACTTCCTCCAAAATGCTGGTATGATCATATAAGAAGATCCGAGGCATATCACCCTCAGAAGAAGTAATTGGGGGGTTGGGGGGTGTAGGTTAGTGGGCTACATGTGACAACGCCTCTTCGAGAAGCTTCTTGGCTTCACTAGGAATATTGGCATCGATGAGTTGCTGCAAATTATCAAGGTGTTCTTTAGTGAGTTTATCTGTTCCGAGGGCATCTAGGAATTCAAGCGCTGCTTTCGTTGCTGAAAGATTCTCGTCCGCGTAAGTGGCTTTCATTTTAGCTCTAAGTGCATCTCCCGCTCCCTTATCATTACCGCGAGCAATGCATTCAAAAACTTCGCGTGGAGTGGCATCCTCTTTAACCACTCCCTTTTTGATAAGCTGCTGTTTGGCTGCGTCAATT
>JAYRNE010000082.1:0-2209 GCA_041912355.1 Chlamydiales bacterium | reverse complement strand
TTCAGGCTATTTTATGTTAGCTTAACGCATATGGGCGGGGGCCCCATGCAAATTAAAACAAAGCTGAAAGCCTTCTGCGGAGAAATCACTCGCCAAAAAGTTGCAAAGTCGAGCTAAGTTGTGAAATAACACGGTTTGTAGTAGCATGCTAAGGTCTATGACTATGGTAACAGCTGCATTTTGTGACCTCATATATGTAAAAGCATCTCTTGTGGCACTTGAAGAGCAGGTGGCTATCGCTCATGCTAACCTGCACTTTAATCCCGATCCAGCACAACTTGAAGCGTGGACGGTAACGCTCATCCAGGCAAAAGAGCAGGCAGATAGTGCCTGGAAAATAGCGACGAAGGTGGCTGTTGCTATCAAGGATTTACGATGCTACTTTTATGACTTTTTGCATTATGAAATCCTTTACCACAAACTTGTAAAAGAGGCGTGCATAATTGGCGACGCACTGAGTAATCATAGAAATATCATACACTTGAAGGATGTATGTGCTCAATGTGATGCGCTGACTTCTGATAGAACAAGCGCCATTGGAGCAAAGACCGATGCGGCAAGAGAGTATATCGCCCTTACCTCCCATAGCTTCACCCAGCATGAGGAGCTAAAAGATCCAGATCCTCTCCCTCTTCTTGATAAGGTAGTACTTCCTACTCCATACTACTTTGCAAAGGGCAGCTGGTTTCGAGGGGTGCCCTATTTAGGCTACAGAAAACTTACTGGCACTATCCAGTATCTTGAGAGCATTGCCCATAGGCTCTATTACTTGGAACGAAAGCTAAAAGAGCAGATGAGACCCCCTTTTCAGCTTGATGAGACACTCATCTTGCAAGTAGATGATCTAGATAAGCGACTTGCCGAGTATCTAGATGTGCTGAAGTCAAAGCAGCGAAGTAATGAAATTCAGGCAGGCTGGTTTTACCTCAAAACCCTTAAGGCCTATGCTTCGACAGTGCGTGTTGCAATTGAGCAGTTTCAGCAAGATTGTCAGTCAGCTTTTGCCTTACATGTTAGCCTTTCTAATAGGCTTGTAAGCTACATTGAATCGCAAGATACCTCTCTTTATCCCCTTTATGAGATGTGGGTAGCACTTTCGGCAATAGTAGACAAAGAAAGGCTGCCTCATTCCTATCCGCAACTAAAGCAATTACTTCATGTAACGGCAAGGACTTGCCTAAATTATACTACAGAAGAACTGGCTGTGCCAAAATGTCTCTTTGGTGGCTCTTGGACCTCTAAAGAGTTACTTTCAGGCTATGTTATGAAGGGGATTATCTTATCACTAACGTTTTGCCCTAACGTCGACTCTGAATTTGAGCTAGTATTAGCAAAGTGTGAATCATCCGCGACTTTTAGAGAATGCCTTGAGCGATCTATAGAGCTTGTTTCACTCTACCAAGACTATAGAAAGCAGCACGAAATAAAACACTACAAAACCCTTTTACAGATACTCGAGTGGCTGGAAGCTCCTGTTCCCATCGCTACTTGCCAAGAGGCTTTAGCCTATTACCAGTTTATGCGCTACTATCAAGCGCTTTATGCACTTACAGAGATTACAACAAAGGGAATACAAACACCACGAGTAGCCTATGTAGCCGAAGTCCTTCGTCAAAAAGATGAAGAGTGGCAAGCAGCCCTGAAGCTCCCGTACGAGCCCAAAACGCTCTTTGACTGCCTTTGCAGGCGCCTATTTGGTCATAATCCCGATGCAAATGATGCAATTTATAATAACGTTAAAATAGAAGAGCGCTCGCCACTTGTTACGATTCTTCTTTACCGATGGGCTCTTGAAGAGCTTGTAGTGACATCAACAGTAGAGGGCATCACGAAACAAGTTTCAAAACTTACGCTAGAAAAAGACGCAAGAAAAGTAGCTATCCAAAGACGGCTACTGCAGCTCTTCTTTGCAGCTTATGAAAAAGACCCTGTTATCAAGAGTTTTTTTACTTTATTTTACGGCGATGAATATCTTAAAAAAGCCCTTTTGCTCTCGCAATTGCACTAATAGTGGATCTGGAGTGCGGGGCAGTAATGCACCGCTTTTAATTTGGCCGTAGACCATAACATCGATAAGGTCAGATCATTCAATAACCCTCACACTATGTCACGAGCATATTGGCAAAAATCGCGTACCTAATTTTAGGCTTTAAACGTACTTTCTAATAACGTGCGTGCATAAATTTAAAAGCGGTGCATGACTGCCCCG
>JAYRNE010000081.1:0-2877 GCA_041912355.1 Chlamydiales bacterium | reverse complement strand
GATACTATCCGCTCAAAAGCAGATGGTGCCACTTGGGCACTAGATCACCTTCCAGCGGCTCACAAACAAGTCCTAGAAAGAGCACGATCTATTTGTCTAGGCCAAGAGAGCGAGAGGTGGGAGGATATCCTTAGTGAAAGTATGGCCACTGCCCATTACCTCGTAGGCAAAATTAAAGATAAAGTTGCCGAGCTAGAAAGAGCTGGAGAGTGGGATCACCATTTCATAAGGCTCTAAAGCGCGAAATTTCCCATCTCTTTTGCTAGCTGTTCGGCTAATTGGAATTTTAGCTTTTCGGCGATACTGGTGATTTCTAAAGGAGATAGTGTGGGGTATTTCTCTTTGATAAAGGCTTTTATCTCATTATCTCCAGGCATTGTACTCCAGGGGTCTTGTAATAAAATATTTTTTATTACTTCGGCATCAGAATTTGGGGTGGCCGAATTCTGAAAACAAAAACTTGTTGTTACAGGAGGAATAGCCATTTTTATACGTACCTTATGTTTAGGAATTATATAGCGTGCAGTGCTCTAGCTATAGCTAAAAATTCAAAAGCTTAGCTTAATCTCGAATTATAATATTCCTTCTGGTAAAATATTCGCAATATTATGTCTCATACAACTATAAATAATCCTAATCTTGCCCCTAGTTTGGCAAATGCAACTACTCCTGTGCAAAGAGGTGCAAGAGGATTGTGGTGGTTATTTGGAGCTATTCGACATGAATGTATTGGGCTAAAAGAGCATGTATTTCGAAAAATCGCCAATTCACCGATTGCAAAACCGATAGATGGTTGTATAAAGAGGCTTTTTCTAAAGGCGGCTCCCGCTACACCGCAAAAGCCAGCACTCATAGAAGAGGCTAAGCTCCCAGCAATCCCTTATGCTCAAACACAAGAAGCTTTAGAAGCTGCCCTTTTGCAGGATTCTCTTTTTCGGAATGTTGATAGTGTACATGCTAAGCCCATTCACCCAGATGTCCTGGCCTTTCTTGGAGAAACAGCTGGGCGGTTTTCTGCGGAAAATATTGTTGACTACCTTGAGCCGCATGCTGGTGCTCTTATGCAGGATATAAAGCGCGGATTTGATCGAGAGACGGCACTCCGAACTATTATCGATAAAGGTAAATCTGGGGCTCTTGATGCTGCAGACAAGGAGCTTGAAGAGCATGCAAATCTTCTTCAACAAGAAATACATTCCCTACCTCAGTCTAAGTCGCTCTACTTGCCCTTTACGCTGAAAAAGCAAGGTCAGACTGGCAAAAAGCAGGTTAAAGAGGTTTTTGATAAACTTCACAAAAATATTGATACAGTAGGAAAAGAGCTCTCTCAGTTATCAACCATTGAAACCGAAATAACCTCCTATGCAAGGGCAAAAAAAGAGGCACTCGGTGCGATGGGCAGAAGACTATTTCCCGAGAGGTGGTGTGCGGCTATTGAAAATAGCTTTCTTCGCGATATGGAGGAACTCTTTGTTGACTCATGCAACGGGCATCTAGGCGAGGAGACGGCAAAAAAAATCTGGCGAAATCTTGAAAGCCTTGGCGTTTCGGCAACTATTGAGAAAACAGTTCGTGATGCTCTTGATGGCGAGCTCGAAAGGATAGAGAGCCTTAGCGACAATATGATAGAAAGTGTTGTCTCTCAAATTCCCCAAGAAGCTGTGACGCTTCTTGGAGAGTATAACCATCACGTTAACGACTCTTGCGGCTGGCTTGAAATCGAAAAGCAGGATGCAACCCACCTAAAAGTTACCGTCTACAGTAAAACAAGCCTCTTAGACCTTCCGGGCTCTATTCCCTTAGTTTTTGAAAATGTGCCAATAGAAAAGTTGAATGGTGAGCTTTTGTATAAGCTCCTTTCGTATCATGCGTGGCCAGAATGGAATATTGCAAACTCCTCTACCTTTGCAGATTTTACTGAGGGCTTTTTAGCAGCTTTTGGTGTTGACGCAAGTCTTGCCCGTGATGAAGATCAGCCCGTAAGAGAACTTTTTCAAAGAGCATCCTTTTCTCTCTCATCACAAGCCTTTGCCCTTCTTGCAGTAAAAGCTTCTGGGCAGCCTCTTTATTTTCAGTACGATCTGCAGCGTAAAGCCCTTATTGATGGCTGGAAGGCGGCAGGTGGCATAAGCACAGGGCCCTTACAAAAGCTTGGAAAGCAATTACTAGCTAACGCCAAAAAACTTCACGAGATGGGATCAATACCTGCAAGCGAGCTTCGTAAGATTGAAGCAACCTCGAGAGAGCTTGCAATAACCTCTTCTGAAGGTAGGTATGCCTATCCTGACATCCGAGGCGCTATCACTCCTTTACGCGAAGTTGTAGTAGAGGTGTTTGGCAATGAAATGGGCTCAAGCTTTGATGCTGTTGTTAATGAGCTGCCGGAGGCAGCTATCACGAAGTCAGCAGCCTCTACAAGATCCTTCAAGGCCTATTTAGGTTTTAATGAAGCCGCTACTTTAGTCACACATATCAAAAAGTTTCGCTTTTCGCTTTATCATATTTCAAGACTCTTTCTTGATGCTTTACGAGTTGTCACACATCCTGTTTTGGGAGCTATTATTGGTCTGAGTGTACATGCTGTGCTTATGGTGGCAATTCCTGGCTATGCCTTACTCACTCCCTCTTTTTACTACTTTGTGGGCCGCATGGTTTCTCGGTTTGGCTTTGATATTCTCTATTCGATTTTGCCCTCTTACATGGTCCAGTACCTCCAGGCGCCTTCACAGCTCTTTCAAGAGATAAAGGCCTATATCGTAAAGCGAATTAGGCTTGCTGCCCTTAAAACCTTTGTTCACTTTTTTATTGACCCTAAGGTGATTGAAAGGCTTTGCTATAATGCTAAAACGCTCCAGCAGTCTGTTAGTAAGGTAGGTG
>JAYRNE010000080.1:0-2863 GCA_041912355.1 Chlamydiales bacterium | reverse complement strand
TGGACACCATTCGTGCATCTGTAGAAAAAACGCACTTTTGTGTCTGTGTAGAAGAGGGTCATATCTTTACAGGTATAAGCTCCGAAGTTGGCTTTAGAATACAGGAGGAGTGCCTTGACTATCTAGACGCCCCTGTTGCCCGCGTATGCCAGCGTGAAACGCCTATGCCCTATTCTAAAGTGCTTGAAAAAGAGACGCTGCCTACTGTGGAGCGCATTTTAAATACCTGTCTTACAACATTAGCAGTCAACTAGAGGAACATTATATGCCATTTACAGTCTACATGCCCAAACTCTCCCCTACTATGACCGAAGGCGTTATTGCCAAGTGGCATAAAAAAGAAGGTGATCGCGTTGAATCTGGCGATGTGCTTTTAGAGATATCTACCGACAAGGCTACTGTTGAGCATGCGGCTTTAGATGAAGGATATCTACGCACCATCATCGGCAAAGAGGGCGATAAAGTGCAGGTGAACGACCCTATCGCGATCTTTACAGAAAGTGCTGATGAGAGCATCGAAGGGTACACGGCAAAGCCCCTTGGCCAAAAAGCTCCAAAGGCAGCTGAAGCTGCTCCTAAAAAAGAAGCTGTACAAGCTGCAAAAGAAGAGAAAAAAGTGACAGAAGAGCGAATACTCGCCTCTCCCCTTGCCAAAAAGCTTGCAAAAGATAAGCAGATAGACTTAAGTCAGGTAGAGGGTTCAGGTCCCCGTGGACGCATCATGAGCCGTGACTTAGAAAAGGCGCCTCAGGCGGCTGTTTCTGCAGTAAAAGCTCCTCTAAAAGCAAGAGAAGCTACAACTTTTGAGCCCCTTACACCAATGCGCGCTGTAATAGGTGCAAGGCTTCAAGAATCTAAGAGCACAATACCCCACTTTTATGTGCGTCAAGAAATCGATGCCCAGCCTATATCTCAGCTGCGTGAGGAATTAAAGCGCCTTGAGAAAAATGTTACGATCAATGACTTTATCGTAAAAGCTGTTGCTATTGCCCTCAAAAAACACCCAGAAGTAAACTCTGGCTATGATGCACAGAAAAAGGCAGCGATTCGCTATGCCCATACAGATATTTCAGTGGCAGTAACGATACCTGGAGGCCTCATTACCCCTATTGTGATGGATGCAAGTAATAAGAGCTTATCAGAAATTTCACAAGAAGTTAAGCTCTTGGCTGCTAAAGCACGTGAAGGTAAGCTGAAACCTGAAGAGTATCAGGGAGGATCCTTCACAATATCAAACCTCGGCATGTTTGGCATTGACGAAATGACGGCAATCATCAACCCTCCACAGGGTGCGATCCTTGGCGTAGGCGCTGCAAGCGATGTCCCCGTTGTAAAGAATGGCCAGGTAGTCCCCGGCAAAAGGATGACACTCACCCTCTCGTGCGACCACCGCATCATCGATGGGGCGGAGGCTGCCCAATTCATGAGGACTTTAAGGCAACTCATTGAAAACCCGATTCTTTTTTTATCAGAATAGGCAGAGAAAGGACCAAAAGGACAACGGACTTAAAGGACACCAATAACCGTTATTGATCTCCTTTATTTCCCTTTGGACCAATTGGTCCTTTATCTTTTCTTTTATTTGATTTATATGTATAGTAGTGATGTATGGGTTGGATATTTTTATTTATAGCTGGCATTTCTGAAATTGTCTATGCAGCAGCAATGCCTCGGACAGAGGGTTTTACACGCCTTGGGCCAAGTCTGTTTTGTCTTATCTTTATCTGTTTTAGCATGTACTTTTTATCACTTGCCACTAAAACTGTACCTATAGGCACAGCCTATGCAGTCTGGATGGGAATTGGTGCGCTTGGAACATCTTTATATGGGATTATTTATCTTGGAGAAGATGACAGCCCCATGCGCATTTTCTGTTTCTTTTTAATTCTTGGGGGCGTGGCGGGTTTAAAGCTTTTATCAGATACGTCAAAAGTTGCCCAAATTTCATAACTCCATTAAACATTAACATCAATTTGAACGGACCACTTCCAGCGGCCGTTGGTTTTGGTGTCATTGAACCAGACCGGTCCGGTTTCAACGCTTATTTTTGGGGTGAAGTAGTAAACTACGCCCGCTCCTCCGCCGCCAATCAAGTTTTTGTGGGATGAATAATCTGCGACAAACTCCCACTTGCTATAGTCCTTACCTTGCTCGTCTTTCACAGTATAAAAGCTCTTAGAGTAGCCGCACATTAGGCCTCTGCGGTGTTTGCCAAGGGCGCGCTTTCCGTGAAAGAGGCCAAAATAGAGGGTGCCGAGATCTTTTGGAAGGGTTTTACCAATTACGGCATCAACAACACAAAGGTTTGTGTCATGGCTAGTACCAAGGTCGAAAATGGCTAGGCTTATGGCTGGTGAGTCCTCAAAGAGCTTGTTTTCAGGTAGGCCTAATTTGCCGTTAAATAGCCATGGATCATCAATGCCTCCTAAATAGTCTGCGCCAATTTCTGTGCTTATATTGTTCCATGTAAATAGCCCATAGGTAAGGCCAATGTCTGGTGGAAAGGAAGAGCCATTTTTTGTGCGATTGCCAAGGCTAAAGTAGTTGTCAAAGTCAAAGTGAACCACCTTTGTTTCTAAAACATCAGTTGTGCAGTTTGTCCAAAAAAGAGAGGTCGGTGTTGCAAAAAGAGAGAGGCAACTTGTGACAAAGAGGGCTAGTATTGTCGTTGTTTTCATAACATTGTTCCTATAAAACGAATAGACTAGCGCTTCCAGCGATATAATTGCAATCTGGAGTGGCCTTAGGGGTTGTTAGGATATAACTTTTACAGTTCTAGAGGGAAAAATCGATTCATCTTCTGACGATTTTTCCTCGGGAGTATGAGAGATACGCCTCTCGGAAAAATCGTCAAAATCTGAAT
>JAYRNE010000079.1:0-6410 GCA_041912355.1 Chlamydiales bacterium | reverse complement strand
CCTTTAGTGAGCCTCCTCAAGGAGCGCGGCGGGGAGAGGTTGCTTCTTATTTAGAAAGAGCACGGGTGGTTCAGGGTGAGATACTGCTTTTGCAAAAATGCCTGACCCTTTTAGAGAGACTAGATCAAGCAGCCTTTACAGATATGTACATATCTATTACGGCAATGTGCGCCCTGTTAGCTGAAGTTCGTGACATCAACGTCCCTGTGGCAACTAAGGTCGAGAGAGTGCTGCTGCAAAACCCTGCTATACCTGGTAATTGCCCATTTTTTCTTGCTAATGAGCTCTATACAGCGCTAGATGCTGCCATGCAGCAGGCTTTACAACAGGCTCGAGCCTCTCGCGATCAAGCGGTCGCAGCTTTAGAACGAGAGGTTGCTACCCATCGCGATAGAAAGATCATCCTAAAAGGGCAGCTACCCTCTTTAACAAAAGAGCTTTGGGAGTGTCAGGCTGAAGAGGTCGCGCCTTTTGTGCAGGAGCTTAGACTCGCTTATGATGCCAGCTATAAGTTTTGGCAAGAAGTTCCCTATAAAATTTGGGCAAGCTATAAGACGCCCTACTTTGGTGGCTACAGGCAAACGGGCCTTTGTGGCGAAGAGTTTGAGGCAGAATTGGGGCAGATGGTTGGCGGCTTACAAAAAAAGGTAACGGACACCTTTGAAAGGCTTATGCGTGCAGGGTTTGATGGGGATGGCTATAGTAAGGAGATCGACCGCTGCTGCCTGCTTACTAAATCAGCTATCACAAATCTGGACCTAAAATTTGATCAGATTTTTGAAAAAGAGGTGGATGGGCTTTTTGTACACCTTTTAAAGTATGCCAACTTTGTGCGCATCAGTTTGGCTATGCTTACTTACTCCTTAGATACGATGAAGCTTTTAGCTACAGACCAGCCATCCAAACTCTTTTTTGCAGTTCGGGCCTCTACAGCCTACCTTGCTGAGGTAAGTTCTTCACGCCTACAGGTTGTTCGCTCGCTTGAAACAGTAGAAAGAGCTTTTGTAGCCTTACAGGCACTTAATAAAGTTCAGCCAAACGATTTTCCAGATTCAGAAGTGAAAGACTTTTTGCTCCACACCTATCGGACAACAAAGGCAGCTCTTACAAGGTGCGCAAGTGAGGATGTTGCTTTACTGCCAGTAGAACATACTGTATGGGATGTTATACTTAAGAAAAAACCGATAGCATCACTTCGGTATCAAGGTGAGCGGGAGGACCTCTTGCCCGCAAGCCTCCAGGGGCAGATAATAAAGCGCATTATAGAAGTCTTATACCTTAGTGATGAAAAGAGGCTTGATCCTAAGCTCGAGCTACTTCTTTATGCAGTAAAGAAGCATCCTGCCTACTACGAAACATGCCAAAGTAGCCATGCCTTTACGCAAGCAATAGGAGAGTATGATAAGCTCTTTCAGCCAGGAAGAAACGGTGAAAGCCTAGCTAGAGCCTATAAAGCCTTAAGAAGCACGTTCCTGCTTGAAACGGCCCCTATTGATGTTCGAACATACTCACGTATTGCTATAGAGTGCATAGAGTTTGCTTCAGCTTTACAAGGGGAGTATCATGTTCTCCTTTCTGCCTTCATTTATGAAATGGTGGATGCCTATGCGGGAGGTAAGTACACACCAATTGATCGAACAAAAACCCTTACAACGCTGCGAGGCGCTGTATCGATAGCTCTTTATGGAACCAAAAACAAAAAAGAGGCTCAAAAATTTGTCTATGCCGCTTTTCAAAATAATGAGGTGAGAGACCTTACACAGGATCTGATGCAGCTTTTATATGAAAATACCATGCGAAAGCTTGTGAGAAAGGAGAAATTTCATCCGAATGAAATAAAAGCCTTGTCTGAAGGCCCTATTAAGGCGTTTATAGCGAAAAAGCTTTTGCCACATGAAGATAGGCGCCTTTTAGATGCCCTCTACACCCTTGTACGAGATGAGCAAAAGAACCCTAATCGGCCGCTTACGAAGTTACTTGATGAAACAATAGGTGCTACGTGGCTAGAAAGCTACCAGCGCTTTATTGCCTCCACACCTGGCAATCACAGTGCCCATAAAAGAAATGTTCTTCAGGATAAGTTGCAGATAGAGCTTGGCGAAGAGGGCTACGAAGCCTTTAAGGAGCGTGTGGGGCATTCTATTGCCCTCACAAGAGTGATTCATGAGGGGCAATAGAAAAGGGGCTAGGTAGTCCTTTTATCCTGTTAGGACTTTAAACTTAGCTTCCAGGTTGTCGATGGCCTCTTTGTAGGCTACCTGGATGTTCTCTTGCGTGTCCCTTAGCCAGGTTTGGTTTTGGACTGCTCGTGTGGCGTAGAGTTGGTCATTAGTTGCTCTTTCATCATTTATCTGCCGTCGAGCTGTTCTATTATAAAATTCAGCTACGGCGACTCTTCCTTTGGAGGGTGGTGGAGCGTGTGGGTCTTCACTTTGTTGTACTCTGCTGAGCTGGTACTCTTGGTTGGCGATATGGATGTCTCTTTGTGCTTTCCAGGTATTTAATTCTTTTTGCATATTCCCATGCGCATTTGTAGCCCGGGCTTCATAGTCTTGCTTTTGTTTTACTACGTTATTGTAGATAGTGGTGAGCTGGAAGGCCTTTGCATAAAAGTTAGGGCGGTTTGCATTCGTTACTTTTGCAAATCTATCAAAAAGTGCATAGTCTGTAATTTCCTTTTGGCTGTACCTTGATTTTGCGAGGCTGGCAAGGGTGTTACATGATACCAAAGTATTTTGGGCATCAAGCCTTGTTTGGCGAAGGTCAAGGTCATTTCCTGGGATGTAATGAGGAAGCTTTAGCACTGGGCGTATTAGAAGCCCTGGTGCTTGGATTTGATTATGTAAGGTACTAACTGCTTTACTAAAAATAACCGTGTAGTAGGTTGATGGAATAAGGCCAATAGCAAATGGGGCTGCAATTATGAGAAGTGGCAGCGTGCCAGTTACTGAGGTTGCAATGAGAGCTCCTACAAGGCCGATAGCTGCTAAAGCAAGTGCCGTAATAGCCATCGCTTTTTTGAAACGTGCGTTATCTATTTTTGTTGCTGCAGTGACGGCAATACTTGTTGTTCGGGCTAAATCGCTCTTATACTGTTCATTATTGATTCTATACTCTTCCTTTACCCTTATAACTTCAGCGTCGTGTTCCTGTTTCATCCGGGTGTTTGCATCATCAGGCAAATCTTTGACCTTCGAGCCTATATTAGGGATCCTTGGTGGTGCAAAATCTGCCTCGGCAACTTTATATGTTGGAAAGATGAATGGGGGAATAGAAAAAGCCATAAACGATAAACTCCTATTATTAAAAAAAGAGTTTATTATAGTTGTGCCATTTTTGTCAACCACTCATTTGAACTAGCCAATTCCTGGTTCTTTTGCCTGAAAGTCCAGGTTTAATGATACCCGAACATCCACGCAAAGTGAGATTCAGAAGGTACTACTGGTATAACAGGGTGAATTCCTGTTATTTGAAAAAAGCACCATCTTGCTATCCCGCTGTAAGTGAGGGTTTCAGTTATATGGCCGCGAAATTCGCGATAGGTGGAGTAAAAAATTCTCTTTGCCTCTTCTGCTACCTGCAATCTTCCTGTTGCTTCTTCGTGAAGGTATTGGTAATAAAGAGGAATTAGCTGCTCCCATAACCTCTTATCTTTTAATGAGCGTTGCCTATCCATATGATCAGTTAAATTGAAAGTAGGTTCTTTTGCAAAGCGAAAAAGAGCAAACTCCATAAAGGCTAGGCCAAGTTGGTTTCTCCAGAAATCTCTTGTTTCAGGGTGATCAAGATACTCTGTAAATAGTGCAAACAAGGAATCTTTAGGTATGCCTTGATCGAATGCAACATATCTTTCAAGACACCATCTTGTAAATAAAGGCTTGATGAAGTTTGTAGGAAGGTCATCAACGTGGCTGTGCTTTACGTAGTCAAGGAGTATAGCGTTGCTAGCATCTTTTGCCTCTTTTTTTGAAGAAAAGAGGGCTGTGATAAGGTGGCGATAGAGCACTTTATCTTTATCAACACCTTGCAATGAGATTAGCGGGGCTTGTGGAAGTTCACTTTGTAGATTTTTGCAGTACTCTGGAAGTTCCAATTGTTCTTCAATTTTTTCGTAGGCTTGCCCTATTTTGCGTTCAAGCCAGCTTACACGTTTTGTTTGGTCTGAAGAATAAGCCTGTAGAGAAAGTTCTGACAGTATGATCTTTGTTTCTGCATAACGGAAAAGGGCCTCATTTCCTTGTGGGTAAGTAGCAAGCTTAACAAGGACATTTGTAATTGAAGCAACCTCTTCATGGCTGATCGCCTGTTTTGTCTTGTAGGCTTCATAAAGCGCCTTAAAGTCTGCATCATCAAATAAGGCAGCTTTCATTGATTCCTTATAAAGAGGATCAGTTTCAACTAGATAGAGTGCACAGTCTAAATCTAAATCCACATGCTTGTCGTCGGCGTAGTGAAGGAGATAGAGCAGGCGCTTTTTAAAGTATGTGTGTATTTCAGCAGGAAGGGGCGATCGGCTTTGTGAATTTTTAGCTTCTGTAAATGGTTTTTTTGCAAATAGAGTATTCGGGATTCGCCGTTCATTATCTGTGAGAGTAAGTGTTCTTAGAGCTACCTTTGCTAGAGTGTCATCTAGTACTGTTGCTAATCTCACTCTTACTCTTTCATGAAAACGCTTTTCTTTGTCAGGAAACTCTAAACGTAAAGTCGCCTGTGTTGCCTTGTATAGTCTGTCAACAGCTTCAGCTTGTGTAAAATAGCCATCATACCTTAAATCTTCCTCTTTTGGCGTGAGGTATTCGATGATTCTGCCAAGGGCAATAACATAGGTATGCAGTGAACCCGTAGCCAGTAGCTGAAAGTCCTGAAGATTAGAACGCGCCTCCTTAAGCTTTGCAAACTGCTTGGCGACATAGTAGCCGCCAGCATGTACTTTGGGGCTGAAGGGAACTTTCGATAATTGGTCTCTAATTTGATAGATGCGATTTTCAATAGCATTGAGGAGAGAATTATAGTGCTGTACTTCTGTTCTAAGAGAGGTTAAGGCTATGTCTGGTACCTTAGTAGAGCCAGTACAGAGATCGAGAATGCGGCTCTGAATTGTTTCAAGAAAAAGGTGTAGTGTGCGAGCGACAGCTTTTAACTCTCCGACCTCTTTTGTAATATCTTTATAAATACCAAAAAGTGGGGTAAGTGAAAAAAATTGACCATCGCGAAAGTCATCATAGTCGGGAAGAATGCGAAACTTTGCTTTCTTAAAAAAACGGTCGATGTAGGGCTTGTGACTTTCTCGAACTTCGGCTTGCGGGGCTTGGGAAGCATATTTTATAGCTTCACCATTTGCCTTTTCAGCAAGTTCACTAAGACGGCTTTTAAGTGTTTCTCTATCCTCTTGTAAGGTGGCACTAACGTTTGTGCAGGCAAAGATGATAAATCGATAGAGCTCTTCTATAAGTAATTCTACCTCTTGAGCAATAATCGGGGCCGTTGCCTCTAGAGGCTTTTTAAGCGACTCGATGTGCGCTTTTATTTCTTCAAATATAATGCCGAGAGCCTCTTCCTTCTGGGCTGGATCGTTATTTGTAAGGAGAGTTTCAATTTTTTTAAGTGTTACTTTGTAGAACCTAAGGCTTGCTTGGTAATGCTCAGAATCTATCGCTGTAATAAGCTCTTCTGCTTTATGCTTCAGTGGGTGCCTTAAAAATTCTAGTGCAAAAAGATGGCTGAGACTAGAGGCTATGGCATCTGGCTCTTGCATTACAGCTATAAAGTCGTAGTGCTTTTGCGATTCTGTTTCACCCCTTTTTAACTCGGCATTAAGTTCCTTTAGCTCTTTTGCCCATACTTCATGGGTACCAACGATATTTTCCTTTTGGGCCCTTCTTTGGTGAAGGCCTTGAAATCTATCGTTAAGTGAACGCGTAATTTTGCCCTGAATGGCTTTTTGCACCTTCTCTAAGCATGAGAGCACTGCTGAATCATCCTGCCGGCCTATATCTTTTGTGTAGATAAGCTTGCGATCTGGCTGTAGTTTGCCATTAGGCCTATGAGTGTCATCAGCGGGTGATTTGTCGCCGAGAAAGAGCGTTAAAGGTGCGTTTACATCGTCCGTTTCATATCCTTCGTAAACTACGAATTTATCAAAGGAGCCATGCGATGAGCGAAGGTCATTACTTGTAACTGCAATACCCATGTTACCAAACATACTACTCATACTGAACCTCCATAGAACAAGAAATTCCACCTTAGCATTTTACAACAGAGATAGCAATAGCGAGCTTGTGAAAAAAATGGTTAGCTTCGCCCTGAAGTGAGGTAAAGGCTGTAAGGGAGTGTGTTTAATCTTGACCACACACCTTAACAGCTTAACGTCCCTGGTAGGCGAAGCTTAGCATCATTTTTCTGCTTGACTT
>JAYRNE010000078.1:0-7295 GCA_041912355.1 Chlamydiales bacterium | reverse complement strand
CTTTGAAATGGACCCAAGAACAAGAAAAAATTCTATTGACACCCTCAAGACAAAAATCGATCAAACAGCACGAGATTTACTCGCATTACCTGCTCAAGAAAGAGCCAGGCGCAATTTAGACGCAAAACATAAAAGGGTTCAAGATGATTACGCTACTTTGCAACAGCTATTCCAGCTTGCAACGCAACCACAAGAAGTAAAAAAGGCTGCACCAGCTGTTGATGTGCGCGCTGTTGCCTCTACTGAGGTAGGCAGTAGAAAAGCTACTATGGAGTTTTTCGAAGATAAATTACCGAAACACAATAGCGGGTCTCATCCCAAGTATCAAACCGTTCGTAGGCTTTTTGAAGATATCGCACGTGTATATAGCTCTGGAAGACCTGTGAGGGGAAGAAATGACTGTGCCTACTTAAGTTTTGGTATAGGCTACTTAAAACATATCTCGAATAAAATGGAAAAAGTGCAAGACTTACTCGCATGTGCAGCAAAACATAGCCCTAATGGCGCCCTAAAGCACCATCTTCAACAGTACATAAAAAACCCCTATGACTTAGAAATTTTAGCTGGAAATGAACAGGTTATGAAAGATCTAGTCTTAGTATTACGTAGAGAAGTTGCATCCTATATCAGAGAAAGCTTCATGGAAGCTGAAAATGGCAATATGATCGTCGTTAAAGATCGAATGAACCCTTGCCACACAGAGCTTTTTGCTAATCCAAAAATACTTGCCCAGTGGAAAGCAATGGGTATTGAAATCCCGGCAGAGCAATTAGGTACTGCTACCTTTGACGAGACGTGTAAGCAAATCAGCACACCAGAATCAAGGGCTGCAGGATCCCTCGAATATGATGCTCTTTCAAGACGATTTAGCTGCCCCTTTGTGGATCTCGTTTTCCAATCTGGAACTGCCTTACGAAATGTAAAAGACGGAAGCGAATTAGAAATTCGAGCCTATCCACTAGTAGGAAAGGGCGTAGCTATTCCTCTAGCGTCACTTGCAAACGCAAAGGATAATGGCACTTTTGCCCTTCTTGCAAAAGATACAGGCCACTCTGAGGTGCTCTTCAAGTAGTTACGGCTCTGTCAATGCTCCTTTTCGTCCTTTGTGTCCTCTTGACAAGGCTACCCCCCATACTATACTATCAGGGTATTATGAAAAACCTACTCCTTAGTCTTTGCCTTTTTGCCATAAGCTCTCTCTATGGCAGCCAAATTCCACGAGCCTATCTCTTGGGGCAGTTTGATCCCAAAAGCGATAGCCTATTTGTTGTCGTGCCAGATGCCTACTCAGCAAAAGAGAGCACGCAGTACCTTCGTAAAGAGGCTATGGAGGCATTTATTAAAATGGCTGATGCTGCCTCTCGCGACGGCATCACACTGAAAATAGTCTCCGCAACGCGCACCTTTAATGCCCAAAAGGCGATCTGGGAAGCAAAGTGGAAAGATAATGCGAAAAGCTACCCAAAACCTCACGAGCGTGCAAGGCACATCCTGCGTTATAGCTCTATGCCAGGAACATCACGCCATCACTGGGGAACTGACATCGACATCAACAGCATAGAAAATGAATACTTTGCAAGCGAGCAAGGAAAAAAAGAGTATGCCTGGCTAAAAGAGCACGCTAGTAGCTATGGCTTTTTTCAGCCCTATACGGCAAAAGATGCCCGCAGGCCTGTAGGCTATGAAGAAGAGGAGTGGCACTGGAGCTATGCTCCCATTTCAAACGAGTTCACACGCCAGTATAATGCCACTATCAAGTACGAAGATATAGAGGGCTTTCGCGGCTATGAAACTGCCAAGCAGCTTCGGGTTATTGCCAACTACGTCCTTGGCATAAATCAGCCTAAGAAATTATCCTAGAATCCTATGAAACTCATTACACTAAATATTTGGGGCGGCCATGTAAACGGCCCCCTTTTAGACTTTATACGCGAGCATAAAGAAATTGATATATTCTGCCTGCAAGAGGTCTACCTCAACGCAGAGGGCAAGGTATCAACCGATGATCGCCTCGTGCACCTCGACATCTTTGGCGACATTGGCAAACAGCTTCCAGAGCATAAAGGCTTTTTTAGACCCGTTGTCAACAACACCTATGGCGTTGGAATTTATGTAAAAAATACGCTTACAGTCTTAGATGAAGGGGCCTTTGAGGTCTATGACAACCCCTATTTTTCGGGCATGGGGCCAGATCATGGGCGCATACTCCAGTGGATAAACGTACAGCTTGATGATGCACGCTATAGCATAATGAACTTTCACGGCCTCTGGAATGGCAAAGGTAAAGCCGATGCCCCCGAGCGCCTCTTACAGTCACAAAAAATTAAAGAGTTTATGGATGCTCTCAACATGCCCAAAGTGCTGGCTGGCGACTTTAACCTACGCCCCGACACAACAAGCCTTGAAATACTTGAAGAGAACATGCACAACCACGTGCGCCTCCATAACATACAGTCAACAAGAAGTCGTTACTACCCAAAGGATGAAAAGTTTGCAGACTACATCCTTACATCTCCTGACATCACTGTACGCCACTTTGAGGTCATGGAAAGGGATGTTTCAGACCACTATCCCCTCTACATAGATTTTCACTAAATGCGAACTCTCCTCAAAAACTGCACCCTCATCACGATGGATGGCAAGCGGCCTACGGCAACAGCCTGCATTATCGAAGATGAAAAAATTGCCTGGGTAGGAGATGAGAAAGAAGCTATCCCTCATGCGGATGAGGTACTTGACCTACAAGGGGCCTACGTCTTTCCCGGCTTTATCGACACCCACGCCCACATCTTCTATGAAGGCTATATGAAGCTGCATGAGCTTACCTTAGGTGAGACTAGATCCAAGGAAGAGGTTCTTGAGCATGTATACGAGCGGGCCAAAAAGGCACCTTCCGGCAGCTGGATTGTAGGAAACGGGTGGGATGAACACTACTGGAAAGAACAAAAACTTCCCTCTCGGTTCGAGCTTGATGAAGTATCTCCCCACAATCCTGTGCTTCTTCGTAGGGCTGACTACCACGGAGCATGGGTTAATAGCCTTGCCTTGAAAATCGCTTCCATCGACAAAAACACTAAAGACCCTGCTGGTGGCAAGATCTATCGCGACTCTCATGGCAACCCCACGGGCATTCTTCTTGACAATGCCAAAATGATGCTCTTGCCCTACTTACCAAAAATCGAAGATAAAGACAGTCGCGAACTCATAAAAAAAGTTCTCCAAAACGCCCTAAAGCTTGGCATAACCTGCATTCACGATGCTGCCATGAAAAGGGAGCACATAGAGGCCTGTATTGACCTTGCACGTAAAAACGAACTTCCTGTACGCGTATACGCGATGGTAGACATTCGCTCAAATCAGGCTGTCACCTACCTAGAACGGGGCCCTCAGCAGTACGGCCCCCTTTTTGAAGTGCGAACAATTAAGTTTTTCATGGATGGGGCCATGGGATCTCGAGGAGCTAGCCTTTTCTTACCCTATCACGATGCCCCAGAAGAGCATGGACTTATCCTCTGGAATGAAAATGAGCTTCATTTACTTTTAGAAAAGATGCACGTACAAGGCTTTCAACCTGCCTGTCACGCTATTGGCGATAAAGCAACCCATCTAGTGCTAAACGCCTACGAAAAGGTTAAGGGGCACCGCCCCCGCATAGAACACGCCCAGCAAGTTGATTCAGGGGATATTAGACGCTTTAGCGACCTAGGAGTTATTGCGGCCATGCAGCCCTTACACATGGCTCAAGATATGCACTGGGTTGAAAAACGTCTTGGCCAAAATCGGGCAAAAGATGGGGCCTACATCTGGCGCTCCCTATTAGATGGCGGCGCTACTATTGCAGGAGGCTCTGATGCCCCTGTCGTAGACCTTAACCCCCTCTTAGGTATTTATGCAGCCATCACGCGCCAGGACCTTCAGGGCAATCCCCCAGGCGGCTGGAATAGCGAACAGTGCCTAACACCCTACGAAGCCTTGCGCATGTACACCCTAGATGCTGCCTATTCATGCTTTCGCGAGCATGAACTTGGCTCCATAAAAGCCGGCAAGCTTGCCGATTTAGTAGTGCTACCTGAAAACCTACTCACCTCAGAGCCCAAGGCCTTATTAACCATGCGTGTACTCTACACCATTGTCAATGGACGTGTTTTTAAAGTGACGTAGCCGCTTGAACCATTGCCGAAGGCTCTGGAGTGCGGGGCAGTTATGCACCGCTCTCAATTTTGCCGAAGTCCGTTGCCTCATAAGCACTAAAGCAACCACAACGACATCCTGTTCGTAATCCGTTAACAATAAACCACTTAGTCAAAATTGAAAGCGGTGCATAACTGCCCCGCACTCCAGAGCCTTCGGCAATTGTCTAAACTCGAGGCGTAAGCCAAACCTCGCGATACCTTCTTTTATACCATTTTAAAATAATGTATTTACTGCTATAGGGAAGTAAGAGGCTACCCATGAGCAAAATAGAAGATTTTGGACATAAACTATATGAAGCTGTTATCCACAAGCCCCTGGATCAGCTTGCGCGCCTATTTGGTAAGCATGTACGCATCATGCACACAGAGGAGGGCGACTCTGTAAAGATAGATACCCCACTACGCTATATTGGCAACAATATTCAGAATATATTTAGCCGCCAGACTAAAGTAGAGTATGTAAGTGAGCCGATTGACGTACTACACAATATACAAGATGTCGATAGCCCCTCTGCTAACGCTGTACGAAAAGCTGCCTTAAAAGAGCTCTTACGCAATAACCCACAAGAGATCATAGAGAACGACCTTGAGCCCAGAACTCTAAAAGTTGCCATAGACCTTCTGCTTCGCAAACAAAAGGCCTCAAAAGATCCGTATTCTTCCCAGATCGTAACCCTCATAAAGAAAGCCTCAAATAACACAGAAGATAAGAAAATCCTTTATAACTGTGTAAAAACACTCCTAAATCTAACAGCTTATGAAGATAAACCTCAACCTGAAGCCACTCCAGGTGAGCCTAAGAACTACAAATCACTTCTTAGCCAATATGCTTCTAAAGATGAGCTACAAACCTTTGATGAGTTTATGGCCCTATGTAATCCTAAGCAAGATGAAAGTATGAGACGAAATCTTGTAGACATAGCTCTACAGCATCTCGTAGAGCCTGATCAAAAAGAAAAGTTCTTTAAAACTCTAGAAACGCTTTCTCGCTGGCAAGGCACGGGCACTTATACCGAAGAGGGTGTCTACATCCCACCAGATGAATACCTTACCTCACTTCTTACAGAAGAGCTAGGTGTCGATAAAAACAGCCTCCTCTACCACACCTTGCATGAGCGCTTTGCAGCACGCTATAAAGACAAAGTGGTGGCAATGGCTCTAGCAAAACAACCTGAGCCAAAGGAAGACAATCGCGAGCAAGTTGTTGAGGCTGTTGCCACACATGCTCAACTCACTACAGAGCTTCCTCGCCAGCCGGATCCTATGCTCGGCAACCTCTTTACCCCCTTTCGCTCTCAAAGTGACGAGATCAAAACGTTCGAGGAGTTTCTAACAGCATGTGGAAGCAACTTAGAGCAACCTGAAAAGAGAGAACTTATCGACAAAGCACTTCGCCACCTTCTGCAACTCTCTCGTGGAGGCGATAGTGTAGCCTATGCCCAAAAGTTTTTCTACGACATGGCAGCACTTGCTAGATGGAATGGCGACGGCGTTGTTATTGAAGAAGACGATAAAGAGGTATTTATTCCAGCTGATAAGTGCCTTGAAGCTTTGCTCACAAAGGGCCTAGCCATAGACAAAGAAAGCAACCTCTACAGCGCACTCTTTACGGCATTTTCTCAAAAATATAAAGCACCTCTTGAGTCATTTATTCAGAAGCTACTAGAGGAAATTCCAGAATTTTCAGATGAAAGCCTAACTAACACCCACAAAACACTCATCACAAAAGCACTAACACAAGAAATTATCCGCTCACAAGCCTTTCTCGAGCTTGCCAAGAAGTACAAAAACCCCGCTACGCCCCCTTTGCTTACAGAAGCCGAAAACATCACCTTTCAGAAGGTATATGATTTTGCTACTTTGGTTGTTGGGGGGATTCTTGCTTGAAGACGGCTTGCCCCAACCGGCGTAAGTTTTCAGCCTCGGGGTTTATTTTATCTTTCAACAGCGTTTCTATCTTGTCGTGAATGGCTTTATCTACAATGCTCATGTTTTTAACTCGTTCCACATCATGCTTAAGGTCATGAAATGAAAAATCGGCACCTTCAAAATGGGTAAAAACTGATGCCACAGATTTATCTATCGCCTCCCTTACACGCTTAACATCAGACTTCCCTGTAATCCAACACCAAAATCTTCCAATAACGTTATATTTAGATATAGCCTCTATTTTGCCTTTCTCTCCCACAAAAAAGATGCTTTGTGGGTTTTTAGCAACAGTACTTATATTTTCTCTTGCCAAACTATACTCATATACTGGGCCCATATGTACTCCGTAATGTCTCTAAAATTATTTTATCATAAAGGTGAATTTTAAAAAGAACAAGAATAAGATAGGCAGTTCTTATTATCGCCCTTTCTCTAGCTACCCGTTGAGGTATAGCGGCGGACACCAAAGCGCCAGAAGAGGCATGATAGGGCAAGAAAAAGTATGCCAGCTATGGGGAATAAGAGGGCATAGCTTGTAAGGTGCTCTTCGTGGCCTAAGATTGTGGCTACAGGGAAATAGCTTACACAGCCTAGCGGGATAACGAAGGTAAAAATGGCCTGAAAGAGCTTGGGATAGATGGTTATTGGGTATTGGCAAGCCTCCACTCCCCCATAACTTACGATGTTCATAACTTCGAGACTTTCGGTAGTCCAGAAGGCAACTGTTGCTTGGAGTATGCTTAAGGCATAAAAGAGGCACGATGTGCCGATAATTGCCGCAATAATCACAAAAAGCTGATAGGAAACAAGGGGTATTGCTAGTGCATGTAGACCATAGACAAGCACGACAAGCCCCTGCAGGAACCTGCCAATGCGCATAAGCTGCACCTGGGATGCTGCAACAAGAAATAGCGAGCCTACAGGACGTAAAAGTATGCGGTCAAAGTCACCCTGAATGAGCATCTGGTCAAATTTATCAAGCCCTCTTGCAAAGGCTTCGCTGAAGGCAAATCCCATATGTACAATGCCGTAGATAACGCACACTTCAGCAAAATTCCACCCTTCAACAAGCCGAAATCTGTCAAAAAGCACCCATATTCCCGCGATGCCAACAAAGCAAGAGATAAAGTGTGAAAAGGCAAGCATAAAAAATGAAGCTCTATACTGCATTTG
>JAYRNE010000077.1:0-1551 GCA_041912355.1 Chlamydiales bacterium | reverse complement strand
TTTTGCTCGTTTCAATCTTTTTCTTTTGCAAGCCTGCGACTGCAGGCAACGAATGAATTTAATTTATTGCTTAGAAGCAACCTCTCCTGCCCTGCTTCTATACTAATCTCCCGCATATTTTGCAGCGCAACATCCGTAAAATAGAGCTTTGTAACAAGTTCGTAGATTAACTCATTTTGCTTTTTTCGCGAAAGGCGTGAAAAGGTTTCTGGAGTATGCTTTATAATTTCATCAACAAGCGGTCTACTTGCAAAAGTAGCAAATGACCTGTAGAAAACTAAGCTGCTTGTCATTTTACCCCTCCATATATTTAGAAGCGGCATATTGTAGCCTGTCGCTTATCTTTTCATCAACAGCCTTGCACAATATTATGCACTAGAAGATGATAACTCGTTACATTAGGAGATTTTTATGAACGTTCTAGCACTACTACTTACAACCATACTTACTACATCACTATTTGGTTATAACACCCAAAATGATGTGCAAAAATCGATTCTTGCAGTCGCCCAAAACCCATTTTATATTCCTGCCGAACAGGTACAAAGCATCTTAGCACAGAATCCCGACCTTACTATTGATGATTTAATGGTCCAGTTAGTTTCTATTGCCAAAATGTATGCACGCCCTCCTCTTTCAAACTACAAGGTGGGAGTTGTTGGACTTGGCGCTAGCGGTAGTCTATACTTAGGGGTGAACTTAGAGTTTCCAAGCCTGCCTCTTTGTGTACATGGAGAGCAGTTTATGACTATAAATGCTCGCAATCACGGCGAAGAGTATATACAAAAAATTGCCCTCGCAGCAGCCCCTTGCGGCTTTTGCCGCCAGTTTTTAAATGAAATTGGCCAAAAGGCTCCACAGATAGCCATTTTAACACCTGCAAATCCCCCCACAACTTTAGGCGCCCTTTTGCCAGAAGCCTTTGGGCCACAGGATTTAGGCCTTACAGGAGGGCTACTTTCACCTACAACACCTTCCACATCAACTACTCTTGAAGAGCGCGCAAAAGAAGCTCTCGTCGCCTCCTATGCCCCGTACACGAATTGTCAGGCAGGCGTAAGCATACAGACCTCTGATGGAATGATTTTTAGTGGATCTTACTTAGAAAATGCAGCCTTTAACCCAGCCGTAACGCCTTTAGCTTCTGCTTTAGTTGATCTTGTTTCACATGAATATGCCTACAGCGATATAGAGGCTGTCGTACTTGCTGAGAACTCAAGTTGCCCTGTTCAGCAAAATGAAGTCACCCTTAGCATACTTAATGGCATCAACCCCTATCTGCAATATTGGGTTGTAAAAGTGCCTTAATAAGCTCGTCCCTTAGCCAGACTTCATACTCATCGGATGACCATTTACGGTCGATAACAAACATGCGGTATATATCGCGGCCTGTTAAGGCCCAAAGTATATCGCGTGCTTTTTCTAACGTAAGGCCAGCTGCTAAAAACCCATCTTGCTGAAGCTTTTTTACATATTCACCCTGGCGGCTGTAGCGTCTATTTTCGCGCTCCACTTCAAGCTCTTTAAACTCTGGGGCAACGACGGACGCTC
>JAYRNE010000076.1:0-4006 GCA_041912355.1 Chlamydiales bacterium | reverse complement strand
TTGTAGAGGCACTTACTACGACCTATACTGAATATCACAAGAAAAGTACACCTATTGAAACTATTGAAAATTGACTTTGCTTAAAAGAGGGGCTTTCAATTAAACAGTAGCTAAGTCATACCTTTGATGCTGAGTATGAGGATTATGAAAAGGGCGATGGCATAGTAAGTGGCCCTTGCATAGACGTTTGGCATAAAGGTCATAAAGGCTGGAAGCAAATTAGCCACTCGTATGTTCCCTTTAACTAACAGTTATTTCTCCTTGACTCTTTCGGATAAAAAATTTATTATTTTTCTTTTAATAATAAGGGGTTAGATATGGAAGTTTCTACACATTATGATGCAGACTTTATTTTGCAATTTTATGGAGATCAAATTCCTAAAATTTCAAAAAAAAAGTATAATGACACTGATCATGATGTGAATAACCGTCGTGTTTTTGTTTCTAAATCCCTTGCAGCGTGTGTTGTTTTAGCATCCGGGCAAATAACGCACGCGCTTCAAAGGGATACAAATTCTACTACTGTTACCACTTCAATTGATGAATACCGTATCGCAAGTGAAGTAGGGGAATATGAACAGGTCCTTAGAAAGATTATAAGTGAACTTTTCCAAGTCACAATTGAGCAATCTGTAAAAGAAAAAGGGTATACTAACCAATCTACTAAGATTCTTCTTCCCCTTATTTGGGATTATAAAAGGCAGGATGAGTTAAAATTGGCGTTAGGGGTAAACGATGCTCAAGCAAAGGTTTGTGATAATCGTCAAAATGGCTTTCGTAAAGAGGGCAAATATACCGATGTATGCTTCTTAGTCGGTGAAACACAATTTCCTGCCCATAAAGTAGTTCTGGCAGAATATTCAGATTATTTTGAAACATTTTTTAGTTCTGATTTTAAAGATGCACGGGCAGATGCTCCCATTCCCTTTGGCGATAACGAGCTTACAGCCAAGGTCTTTGAGGTTTTTCTTACGTATATATACACGCGAACTATTGACTTTTCTAAGCTGACTGTGGAGGAGATAATTGAGCTTGGCAATTTATCAAAACTTGTTCTTGATAAGAAATTGCAGGCGTTATGTACAAGTAAGTTGCTCAATTCCATCAACCTTGATAGCTGTTTTCAAATTGCACAGTATGCAGCGTGTCATGGCGAACAAAGACTGTTACTATTATGTGAAAGCTTTCTTAAGAAAAATAGTGCACTTGCAGAATCTCTTCAGGAAGAAATGCTAGCCAATAAGTATTCTTTCGATCAGGTTGTGGCAGTGCATGACGTGGCAGAACATCTACACTCTGAAGCACTGAGACAAATGAGCTCAACAGTGCTTATTTCCAAATTAAGCAAAGACACTCTTGGAGAGCTTTGTTCTACAGTAGCAAAGAGTACAAGCGAACGCCTAAAAGAAGCCTTCAAAAAAGAGGCCTACACCTTTGTAACGCAGAATACTGAAGCTATGTCACAGGATGCAATGAAACCTGCCCGTAAAGCCTATAAAGCCCTTATGACGGGCCTTGCACCTTTACCAAAAAAGAAGCAGAAGGTTGAGTAGTCCTGTTTCATGCCCCTTTTGGATTGTGACTTGGTCTTTAGTGGTTATTGTTACCTTTCTAGGCTGCATAGCCCCTCCACCTATATTTTGATTTCTTACTCATAGGAAGGAATTTGCCAATTTTTTGTCAATATTAGCAAAAGAAGAGTGTTAGAGCAAAGTGAAAAGGGCTGGATCTGGCCTGGCGGTTTCTTTTTCTTGTGCTTGTGGGGATAAATCCGCAAGAACTCAACCGGCTTCGTTAGGTGCAGAAGGTAAGAGTTGTTGAAGCTGAATTTTTAGTAAATATCGCATCCTAGTAAGGTCTTTATTTTCTTTTGGAGGGGGTAGTCTTTGTTTGCACAAATTGTTTATTAAGATTCGTGAGCAGTTCTTTGTTTGAGTTAAGAAATTCTACAAACTCTGGATGCAAGTTAAGATATGTTTTAAGCTTTTCTTCTGCGTAAGCGGCTACTGTTGGCTGCTGTGTGCGATCGAGTTTTATATAGGCGCCTAGAATTTCAGTAAGAAAGTAATTTGTGTTTATTTTGACTGCTTTTTTGTCATTAAGACTATCCCAAAACTCTTTGAAATGGCTATTAATTTTTGTAGAGCTCTTTTCTAACCAATTTGCAAAGCGAGACCTTTTCCAGTTACTACCATATTGTGCACTATCTTCTTTAGAGAGGTAGATGTCTTTTCCTGCACCGTTTTTTACCATTCCTGCTTTTGTGCTGATAAAGCGGCGGGATTTAATGGCGTCAAAAAATTCCTTATTTTCTCTAATAAGGGATACCGCATCATTTACTGAAATTTCGGTTGTGACTCGCTGTAAAACTGAAAAGGATTCGCTAACATCTACTGGTACGTGAGAAAATGGACTAATTGCGTTAAAGTTTGACATTATGCACCTTTTATTTTGAAAACAACTATAGCATGTTTAAATGATAATTTAAACACTATTTATCTAAATTGGAGTTGTTTTTTTGTATTAGTGTGCTATTATTAAAAGCGTAAGCTTTTACGCTAGTGGATTTTATAAAAAGAAATATTATGAATGAAATTTTGCCTCGCGCTCGAACAGCGCTTCAACAACCTCCTCATGTCCAAGCCCCTTTGGAAGGGCCATCAAGGATGCAAAAAATTGCTGCTAGAATAGCTATTGCAGCAGTTGGGGGATTTGCCCTTTATAACAGTGCGCATCCAGTCTTAGTAACAGCTGGCGCTGGGATCTTATCATTACCATCTACAGCTGTTATGTTTACTGGCTATGTAGGCTATGAACTAGCAAAAGAAGTCTTTGCGGCTAACGTAACAAATGTTTTTAAATGTGGGGTTTATGTACTTTCAGCCATAGTGCCTATCTGTTTTGGATGCACACATAGTGGCGGCTTCGGTATGCTTGATTGAAGTGGATATTAAACATCAAAGTTTTGTAATTCTCTTGAATTAAATTCCTAAATAAATTAAATTTAATAATTATTATAAAATTTAAGGAGTTTTATGAGTTTTGCTATAGAGCCTGGATATCAAGCAACAGTTACTATTAAAGATGCAAATCATACAGTTTTGTATTCAAAAAAGTTTGATACGCGTGGGGAATACAAGGGTTTTAAAAATCAGGCAAAATCAGTAAAAGGGTATTCGTTGGTTGATAGTGTAATAACTCCACTAAGAACAGACACTCTAAAGAACTTTGCAAAAGACCTATTTGCTCCAACCTACTTTCACTTCACTTCAAAAATACATAATACAGCCTTAAAAGTGTTTACTTCACTATTTGCTTTAGCTCTTGATGTAGCAAGCCTGCCAATACGTATAATCACTGCTCCATTTCGAGTCGCTGAAATGAGAAAAAATCCACAACAAGCGAACCACTCGATTATTGAGCTTATTAAGGATCGTCCAGAAGCTACTCAGGCTTTACAGGATAAAGTTGTATTCGTTACGTATGAAACCGTAAGGATGGATGTGCAAGAGCCAGCGAAGGCCTCTCAACCTAAAAAAGCTACAAAAATAACAAAAACCGTAACAAAGCGAGTAGCTTTGCAACAGCTGCCTGGCGGCATCATAAGCAACAAAACGTACGAAAAAGATACTATTCGTGCAACAGAGAGGGAAGGCGGCTTCTGGCAAGTTAAAAGCCGTGTACAGGATTCTTCCATTTTTTATAAATCTATTGCGTACAAGGGCGGTGACTTCACCTTTGCCGAATATGAAAGCGAAACAAAGCCAAATTCTTCAAGTTATAGGTTTGCCCTTTTAAAAGCATAATGATTGCTACATATTCTTCTATTATGTAAGCTTCCCTGCTTAATTTTAGGAGATATCATAATGGTAAGTGCTTGTTCGAATGCATTAGTAACTGTGAAAAGTAAATTAGGTAAGCTTAGTGTTTGTAGGCCGGATAAAGAAACTGTTGCTAAAACAAAAGCGCGGGCTAAAGCTATCTTTGTAGAGGCGTTTTCTACGAC
>JAYRNE010000075.1:0-19284 GCA_041912355.1 Chlamydiales bacterium | reverse complement strand
CTACTACTGAATCTCCAGAAAGTACGGGGCTATTTTTCTTTATGTAGGGGCTATCATCTGATCCCTTATTTACCCATAAGGTGCTATTCCAGCGGCTGGGGCTTCGCATGAGTACTTGTGCTACTACATACTCAGAGTGAGAGGGCTCTTGAAGCACTGTAAAGGGAGAAAGGGCTTGAGCAGAACGGCTGGCAAGAGAGTAGCTAATTTCTCTTTGTTTTAGCCAGCTATTTACTACTTCAGATGGCTCACTCGAAGGTTTTTTTGCAAATAGCCTGGAAAGAAAGAGAGCCTTTTCTGCGAGACTATTCTGGAGTCTCGTGTTAAGACCTGAGGGAAAAGAGAGCACTCCCAGTGCGATGGCAAGAGGTATTAAGATGACTGGAAGCGCTTTTTTTTTCATAATGTAGAAATGCCCATAGCGACGTGGTCGACATTTTCGCGAGTTACTGCAGCTAATGCTATTCTGCCATCAAGCGCAACATAGATACCATATTCATCCCGTAGGCGATTTACCCCTTCAAGAGGTATCTCAAGTAGGCAAAATAGCCCCTTTGTGTTTAGTATATGGGTGTAGCCAATTCTGCAATTGTGGTGGCTAAGGGCTTTGTAGAGCATCTTTCGCGAATCTTCTAGTCTTATCCTTGCCTCTTTAAGTTCTAAGATCCAGAGTTCCTTTAACGCATCATCGCCAAGTATAATGTTTGCAATATGCGCCCCGTGAGCCGGCGGCGAGCTGTATGAGGTGCGCATGATAGAGCGTATGTGACTTGCTACTACGTCTAAGCTTGTCTTGGTGGTCTTAATGCTCATAAAGCCTAAGCGGTCATTATAGAGCCCCATGCTTTTTGCAAAGGTTGTGCAGACGATGAGGTCGTGGCCATCGTTCAAGAATATTCTTATGCATTCAGTGTCCTCACGAACACCATCTCCAAGTCCCATGTACGCAAGGTCAAAGATGGGAAAGATCTTTTTTCGCTTTATAAGGCGGCTTAGGGCTTGCCATTGTTCATAAGAGGGGTCTATGCCTGTTGGGTTGTGACAAGAGGCTTGTAGGACGATTGATGCGCCTTCCGGCATTTCTTCTATGGCCTTTACAAGCTTATCAAACTCTAAGGAGATTGTGGCAGGATCGTAGTAGGGATAGTTGCGTACGTTAAAGCCTGCTGCTTGAAAAAGCTGCCTATGATTTGGCCAGGAGGGCTCGGAGATGAAAACGTCGTTAATGCCTGCTTTTAAAAGAAGGTGTGCAGCAACAAATAGGGCGCCTGTTCCTCCTACAGTTTGTGCAGTAAAAAAATCATTTTTATACTCATCGCCAATCACAAGATTTTGTGCCTTTTCGCAAAACGCTTGATGGCCAGAAATGGGAAGGTATTCCTTGCTAGGTCTTTTTTGAGACAGCCTAGTTTCTGCCTCGTCTACTGCCTTAAAGCGCAACAGTTTGCCTGTCTCATCTAAACAGATGCCAATACTTAAATTTATTTTTGCGTCTCGTGCATCCTGTTTGTAAATGGCCTGCATGCCATAAATTGGGTCTTGCGCTAGAAGCGTTAGTGATTTGAACATATTTACCTTGCTACATTTAGTGTAAGTATCATACTATTTTACCTTCATCAGGGGCGTTAGCTCAATTGGTAGAGCGCAACAATGGCATTGTTGAGGCAATCGGTTCGAATCCGATACGCTCCAAATTCCCCTAGATTTTCGCACGAATAGCCTGATTTTTTCCAGCAAAAGGACAAATACTTCCCCGAGCTATGAACATGGTTACGCCTTATCCAAAGGGAATTTTGTCATTTACTTTGTTCTACTTCTGCTTGTAAAAAGCCACCATCTTTTCTTTCAAGGCATCCAAGGGTGCAAATACCTCCTGGCACGCTGGTAGGCTTTGTAGGAAAATTTTCCCGTAGCCTTTTTTAATCAGTCGCGTGTCTAGGCATATAAAGCAGCCACGATCGTTCTTTGAGCGGATGAGGCGGCCAAAGCCCTGTTTAAATTTAACAGAAGCCTTGGGGAGTGAGTACTCTAAAAAGGCGCTTTTGCCTTGGGAGGCAAGTACATCGCTTCGTGCTTGGCTTATGGGGTCACTTGGAACAGGGAAGGGAAGTTTTGTTATGATAACTAAGCGGAGAGCATCGCCAACTATGTCAATACCCTCCCAGAAGGAGTCTGTAGCAAAGAGTACTGAGCGTGGGGTGGTTTTAAATCGGCTTATAAGGGCGTGTCGGTGATCATCGCCTTGTTTCAGAAGGTTATAGCCTTGCGCATCTAGTGTGGGCTTTAGCTCGTTACACACGGTTTTTAAGGCCTCATATGAGGTAAACAGCACAAAAGCATTTCCATGAGAGGCAATTACAAGTTCTTTAATTGCCTCTACTGTCGCTTCATTAAACTGCGGACTATCGGGAAAAGGCATGTCCAGGGGCACGCCTACAAGAGTTTGGTTTTTATAGTTGAAAGGCGATGGGTGTATTTTTTCATCTACTGCAGGGTGGTCAACAAGGCCTAGGCGCTGTTTTGCAAAGCTAAAGCTCTTATTAGTTGCTAGCGTCGCGCTGCATAATATAGTTGTAGCCATCTTGTCGAATAGGTTTTTGCGAAGAAGCTCTGAAACATCTGGCTGAGCTGTGATAAGCTGAATCTCGGGGCCAGCATGGCGCATTTCTTGCTGTATCCAGAAGACTGTTTCCTTTGATTTAGGCCCTTCAAAAAACGCACGTATCTTTTCGCTAGCAAGCACAAGGCGAATACCGAGTGCTTTTACCTCTAATCGTAATGGCTTTGTTTCGTTGTCTAGAGTTTCTGATTTACACTCAATAATGGCATTTTCAAGCTGCTGCAGCGTCATAGAAAAGGTTGTAAGCTGCGATGCAAGAGCATTTGCTCGTAGCACAAGAGTGCTTTTCCAGTAGGGGTGTGTAAGATGGTGCTCAAGTATGCGCTGCTTTTGTTCTGTTTGCTGCGTAAGCGTTTGAAATGTGCCAACGCTATCAAATAGCTCGCCTGTTAGAAAAAGGGCGGATTTTCTTTGAGTGGAAAGCTCTTCAAAGTAGCTGAGAAGGTGATTTTCGCGCATAAGCTTTTGTCGGAGTAGCCCCAGGCGCCCTGTAGCCTTTTCAGTAAACTCAAGGCTTAGCTGTGAAAGAATTTTCATAAGCTCTAAGCGGCTTACTTTTGATGCAAAATACTCTGTTGCGATGTCTTCAATATGGTGGGCTTCATCGATAATAAGGCGCTTATAAAGCGGTAAAAGGCTATTTTGTGAGAAGTTATTGGATTCCATTCGTAGTGCAAGATCAGCAAAGAGCAAATGGTGGTTAACAACAATAATCTTGGCATTTTGCGCTTCAAGTTTTGCTTTAAAAAAGAAGCATTTATTAAAGTGCTCACACTTTGGCCCCTCGCAGAGCTCGCTTTGAACAGAAACCTGGTCCCAGGTTGCGTGAGTGGGTAAAAAGGCAAGACTTGATCTTGTACCATCTACAGTTGTCTTTGCCCACTCATGAATGCGGAAAATCTCATCGTCGCTCTCTTTTGAAAAGAGTGAACGCTCTTCAGTTGCCCCCTCAAGTCTTTTAAGGCATGCATAATTTGCCATGCCCTTAGCAAGGACATACTTAGTTTCAAGGCCAAGAGTTTTGATTGCTAGAGGAATATCTTTGTGGATAAGCTGCTCCTGTAGCGCAATTGTATTCGTAGAGATAACCACGCGCTCATCATGCTCTTCAGCCCAAAGTATTGCAGGAATTAGGTAGGCAAGGCTTTTTCCTGTTCCCGTTCCTGCCTCAATAAATGCAGGATGCTGCTGGCTAAAGGCGTGTAGTACATCTTGAGCCATAAGCCTTTGCTCATGGCGCTCCTCAAAGGCCTTTACTTGTAGAGCAAGCGGCCCGCCCGAGCTAAAAAACGTGTCGATGAATTTTTTCGATGGAGCGTTCACGATATTACCGATGTTTAGCAAAAGAACACAGGATTTGCAGTCCCAGTAAGCTGCAAGATAGACATCATAGCACCTAAACGATAAAAACGATATAACGATAAAAGAGAGGGAATCTTTGCCCTGCTTAGGATATGCAGCTAGAAGGGTTCTTTACTTAGTAAAGTTTGTCTGATTTTTATCGTTAAAATCTACCCTCCCAAGCGTGGAGGGCGTTATTATGCGTAACTTGCTTATTCTTCTTCTAGCATGTCAAGGAATGCGCGAAGCTGCTTTGAACGGGTTGGATGGCGCATCTTGCGAAGGGCTTTTGCTTCAATTTGGCGTATACGCTCGCGCGTTACGTTAAATTCTAGGCCAACTTCTTCAAGGGTTTTGGGCTTGCCATCTAGTAGGCCAAAGCGGCGGATAAGTACTTTGCGCTCTCTGTCTGTCAGCGTTTCAAGAACATCATTCATCTTATCTTTTAAGATGGAGTAGCCTGTAGCTTCTGAAGGAGAGTCGACGCTAGTATCTTCAATAAAGTCGCCAAATTGGCTTTCGCCGCTATCACCAACTTCTGCCTGAAGCGAAATTGGGTGCTGGGCAATCTTGTAGATTTCGCGTACACGATCTGGTGTGATGCCAACTTCTTCGGCAAGCTCTTCAGGAGTAGGCTCTCTGCCAGTTTCCATCATCAGCTTCTTCGCGCCGCGCAGCACCTTGTTAATCGTTTCAATCATGTGAACAGGGATGCGTATTGTTCTTGCCTGGTCGGCGATGGCACGTGTTACAGCCTGTCTAATCCACCATGTAGCGTATGTTGAAAACTTATAACCTCTTCGGTATTCAAACTTTTCAACAGCTTTCATAAGGCCCATATTGCCTTCCTGAATAAGGTCTAGGAAGGAAAGGCCGCGGTTTGTGTATTTTTTTGCGATGCTGATAACAAGGCGAAGGTTTGATTCAACCATCTCGCGCTTTGCTTCCTGGCTCTTATCCATCCAGCGCTGGAGCATGCGAACGTCTTTCTTAAAGTCATCTAGGCTTCTACCAGCTGCAAGTTCGAGCTTTCGTAGGCGCCTTTTAGCCGCTTCTAGCTTGCTTAGAGCAAACTTATTGCGCTCGGCACGTGGGCCAAGTTCTTGAATTTCGCGCTCAAGTTGTAAAAAGCGGTCGTATGCACGTAGGATGACTTCACAAAAATCTTCGGTGATGTTGTGGCGTAGGTGTAAGCGTCGGAGGTATGCTTGTGTGCGTATGCGGCTTTTTTCAATTTCTTCAAGAATGCGATTTTTTTCTGAATCTTTCTTTGTAAGCTCTAGCTCAAGTAAAAACTCTTCGAGCATTGAGTCTTCTTTTTTCAGAAGCATTGCCATCTTAGGAAGGAGCGATACGAAGTCATTACGGTTTGCTACTTCTTTTTCGCTGATAACCTTGTCAAAGCGGTCTTTTCCTTGAATGAGGTAGGTGGCAATCGAAATAGCCTCTTTAGCAGAGTAGCGAAAACGCATAATAATGCGTTCGATCTGGATTTGAGCCTTTTCGATGCGCTTAGAAATTTCCACTTCCTCTTCGCGGCTTAAAAGGGGCACTGAGCCCATTTCTTTTAAGTACATGCGGACAGGATCGTCCGATGTGCCTTCAACGCGCTTAGGAAGGCCTTCTAGTTCTTTGGCCTCTTTTTTACGCTCTTTTTGGCGGTCGACTTCTGCTTGGTTAAGAATCTGGATGTCCAGACCGCTTAAAAATATCAGTACCTGATCAATCTGTTCTGCCGAGTCAAAGGACATCGGAAGCACTTCGTTGATTTCTTCGTACGTGATATAACCCTGCTCACGTGCCAGTGCCACAAGCTCTTCAACTTTTTGTTGCTGCTGTGGGGAAAAGACTTCTTTAAAGTTCAATCTACTCATAATGTAGTCAAAAAAAATGAAATTACGCTACATTGTCGTATTACTTATGAGTTTGAGTCAATAAAAATGCAATCTTATGCCCTAGATTCTTTAGGTAAAAAATATTTTATCAAGGAGGCAGAACGGTCGAAAGACTACTTCTGTATAGAGTGTGGAGGCCGTCTTCGGGTTCGGGGCGGTAGTCAATATCTACGTGCACATTTTTTTCATATACAGGATATAGTAAGCTGTCGCCAAGCCGGCAAAACAAAAGAACATGTTGCCATACAGGCCTTAATCCAGGAACAAATTGGTAGGACTAGTTGTGAAGAGGAGGTGCGCTTTTCTGAAATTGGCCGCATTGCCGATGTTGCATGGCCTGATAAAAAACTGGTTTTTGAGGTGCAGTGCTCGCCCATTTCTGCAAAAGAGGTAGAAGGGCGAAATCGCGACTATGCATCTATTGGCTGGAATGTTGTTTGGATTTTATATGATAAGACGTTTAATGGCGAGTATCTCACGCAAGCTGAAAGTTATCTGCAGTCTAAGACTCACTACTTTAGTGATGGTAAAAGCCTTTATGATCAGTGCAGTGTTGTGCATAATAATAGAAGATATGGCTTCACAGATAGAAGAAGAGTATATGTTGATACGATAGAGTCAGCATCATTTTCCCCGATTTTGCAATTGCCAAAAGCTATACAAGAGCGACTTACCTCATGGAAATACTGCTTGCAAGGTGACTATCTTTGGTCGAGTTTTCATGCGCAGGATGATGGCTGGCAGGAGGCTATAGAGAAATTAGCGCTCTTTGAAAAGAGGCTAAAGCCGGCGAGGAATTACTTAAACCCACTAAGACGGCTCTTATCGGGGGTTAGGGCTCTTTGGTATGTAATCTTAGAAAGAAGCTGCCGCTAATTTTTCTTTAGGGCTGCCGTAGGACTCAATTCTGAGAAGGGTGTAGAGCTCAAATTTAACATCTTGCAGCTCTTTTGTTTGGCGGGCACACTCCAGATTTTTTGCATAAAGGGCATCTTCTGCCATATTTAAGGCCTTTTTAAGCTCAGCTATCGCAAGAGAGTGCTTTTCAAGTTCCTCTTTAAATAGCTCTTTTTGGGAAGTGAGTGCCTGGTCTTTTTCTTCAATAATAGCCCTAACATCAGGCAGAGTAGCTGTTACAGGTTTTAAAAAACTCCTTTTGGCATAGTCTACGATTGGGCTTGAAGCCTGTACAGCTATTTTGGGCGCGCTTGTTATAGGAGTTTCTTCTTTCTCTTTAGTTACTAAGCGGACTACTTCTCGGGGCTTTTGAGCAAGAATTTGGAAGTAGAGGATAAGGCTGCTTAGGCTTAATGCCCCTACACCCACGACAAAAGGCGCGATGGATTTGGGGAAGGCAAAATGCGCTAAGAAGAAGAAGAGGAATGGTATAAAGTAGCAACTTACAACTGTCACTGCCATACTGGCCTTTTTATCCTTTGCTGTAAAAACATGAGTATGGGAAAAATGGTAGGAAAAATCAAGACTTTTTAGTATTATATTGGTATCATTTTTGCTAAAAAAACAATTTAGAGGATCAAATGGCCGAGAAAAAAGATAAAGAAACAGCAGCTCAAAAACGCCCAACACCACAAAAAAGGCAGCTTCAAAACGAAAAGCGCCGTGATGCAAATAAGGCGCTACGTTCCCGTCTTCGCACTAGTGTGAAGGCATTTTTAACGAGCGTTAAAAGTGGTAATAAAGCCGAGCAAATGAAGTGCTTTTCAGAAGTGTCAAGCATCGTTGACAAAGGCGTAAATAAGGGCGCTTTCAAAAAAAATAAAGCAAGCCGTGTGAAGGCTCGTTTGTCTGCTAGACTCCAAGGCTAAATAAACGAACAGGCTTTGCCCTGATAGGGTTATGCGAAAGGACCTAAAGGACCATAATACACTGTTATTGGGCTCTTTTAGGTCTTTTTTGTCCTTTTAAAATTCCAACTTCGCGGTCTTTCCACGTAAATACTCAGCCCTTCTTACCGCAATGTCATCGCTAGGTGCAGTTTCATTGAGAGCATAAGTGAGGTGGCTTCTTCTCGATTCAAAGAAAAGCGTGTTAACTTCTAGTACGCTTAATCCTCTTACCCACCCGAGTTCTATTCCAAGTTTTATAAGGCTAAGAGCGCTTAGGGCTTCTTGGGCATCTAGTTGGTAGGAGTGTCTTACAAGGCCAATTGCACGGCTTATAAGGTCTTTAAAGTGGATGTTTTTTGAGGCTTTGATGGCACTGCGAGCGTCTTTTTCTGCAACAACAAGGCGCAGTATTGCATTTCGCATGGTGGATATGATGCTCTCTTCGTTTACACCGAGCGTGTAGGCGTTTTGAAGCATAACAATGTCTCCCACAAATTGTTCTGGACTGCCAGAAAGGCCTAAAGTGAGAATTCCTTCTGTCCTCTCTTTTTCTAAGTGATCTGCTAAAGAACCTTCGTGGATGAGTGCTGGCATATGCAAAAAGGCGGAGACTAAAAGGCCGGTTCCCGAATGGTTGGGATAGGCTGTCAGGTACCCAAATTTATTAGAAAAAGCAAAATTTACATCCTTTGAGATGTCGTTTTCGATTGCGCTGGCTTTTGCCCAAGTTTTTTCAAGGTCGCCTGATGAGTCTGTGCACTGGATTTGGAGGTGCTCTTTCATGTTAAAGATGACAATAGTTTCGCCTGTTTTATCAACGGCAAATCCTGCGCCTTGACTTGTCTCTTGAAACCCTTCAAAGAGCAAAAAGTGTTCTATGAGGAACTCCTTTTCTGCAGGTGTCATCTCTTCAGTTTTTAAAATAGTGGGACCGCTAAGGTTTGATGAGTGTAAAACGGCTTTACTTGTGAGCTGAAGTATGTGGTTTTTACGCTCTTTTTCAAGTTTATTAGGGAACTTGAATTTTTCAATATTGCGTATGAGCCTGATAGTGGATGCAAGCCAGACGACATTCTCATTAAGATCCCACGGTGCATGCATGTTGATAAGTGGAGAAGATCCTTTAGCGTTATTTTTGTTCATGATCTTTGCTCTCAGTTAGTGCTTTTATTTGATCTCTCAGCCATGCAGCCTGTTCGTAGTCTTCGCGGCTTAGTGTTTCATTGAGGGCCTGATGTAGGGCAATGAGTTTAAGGGAGGGGTTAATTTCTGCTGCTTGTCCGGGGCGTCTTCCAATGTGTAAAATTTCAGGGCGCGTGCCTTTTTGTGCGTGGGGCAGCTTTTCTTGTGCTATAAGCTCCTGTGATATAATGTCATCAAATACTTCGTAGCATGTTGCACAGCCAACTGGTGCGCTCATCTTGATTTCATCGGCAGTAGTGCCGCAATTACCACAACATAGCCCTGCAAGCTTTGCCTCTTGCCCACAAGGTTCAATATTTTTAGATCCATATAGCCTTTGGCGAAGCATAGGGCAGTCAGAACACATCGCAACGCGATAAATCATCTTTCCAACAATTTCTGTATAAACAACGGCTATTGGCTTTTTACATTCACCGCATTCAATTGGGCGCTCTGGGTTGTGTTGCATCTTGATGTCCCCTTTTTTTGTACTATCTCGACTTTCCCCCTTTTTGGCGAGGGATTTTTGGCGGTATAGTTTTCACCACAGAGTCACTGAGCTCACTGAGCAGGGCGAGAGCGCTGAGAAAAAAGCAGGCTGCGTATTCCTGCATATCTTTTTCTTTCTCTCGGCTCTCACACTATCTCAGTGAGCTCAGTGTCTCAGTGGTGATAAAAGCCGAGTTATTGTGTGATTGGGAAAGCTGAGGTGAAGAGGAGCTTCTTTTGGGTCTGTGGGTGGAGAAGTTCTAGGTGGGTGGCATGGAGGGCTAGGCGCTTGAAGCGGTTGGTTTTGGCGCCATATTTGGCATCACCCGATATAGGAAAGCCAGCATTACTTGCCTGAACACGGATCTGGTTTTTCTTGCCAGATTCTAGCGTAAAGCGCACATATGTATAGCCGCCTTTATAGGAAAGGGCTTCGTAGTGGGTTATTGCTAGTTCTCCCTCATTTTCATCATCCGTTACATGAACCATGTAGCTTGGATCTTCATAGAGGTAGGATTTCCATGTGCCGGAGCCCTCAAGTTTACCTTCCACAAATGCATGGTATGTTCTCTTTATCTTGCGCTCTTTTAGGGCCTCTTTTAGGGCAAGGTAGCTTTCGTGGTGCGTCGTAAAAAGCATAAGGCCAGAGGTGTCTTGGTCAAGGCGGTGGACAACAAATACTTTTTTAGGGTAATACCGTTTTTTGAGCTTGGTGTGTGCAGTTTCTCTTTTTTCAAAGTTGCTTGCCACGCTTAGTAGGCCAGATGGTTTGTCGATGACTACGAGGTATGGGTCTTCATAAACGATTTTAAGGCCGCTTATGTCATATTTTACCTTGTGCTCGTCAAAAAGAAGTACTTGGCCCGGTTCAAGTTCGGTATTTGCTTGATAGACCGGTTCATTGTCAACAAGCACTCGGCCTTGACGTAAAAATTCTTTTAGCCTGGTTTTGCTGCTATCAGGGCAAACTAGAGCGAGCGCCTCAAGAAGAGGCATAGATTTTGGAATAACAAGTTTCATGAGTATAGTATATACTAAATAACGTTAAAAAGATAGAGGAGACCGCCCATGAGCAAAATTATATCGATACAAGGACTTGAAGTACTAGATTCTCGTGGAAATCCCACAATTGCCGCCCAGGTGATAGCTGAAGGTGGAATTGAATCATGGGCAGCTGTGCCTTCAGGCGCCTCTACGGGCCAAAATGAGGCTGTGGAGCTGCGCGATGGCGATCGAGGGCGCTATAAGGGAAAAGGGGTCTTAAAGGCTCTTGCGAGCGTTAATGGGGCAATTAATGACCTTCTCCTGGGTGAATCTGTTACAAATCAGAAAAAAATTGATAGCCTTATGATTGATGCTGATGGCACTGAAAATAAGTCTCGCTTTGGTGCTAATGCCATACTTGCAGTCTCTTTGGCGTGTGCAAGAGCAGCAGCAAAATTCCATAAAGAGCCTCTTTATGCCTATTTGGGTGGATCTTTAGCAAAAGACCTTCCTTGCCCGATGCTCAATATCATCAACGGAGGGGCTCATGCTGATAATACCATAGACTTTCAGGAATTTATGATTCGCCCCGTTGGTGCTAAAACCTTTTCTGAAGCCATTCGGTGGGGTGTTGAAGTCTACCATGTTCTTCGCTCAATACTTAAGCAAAAGGGGCTTGCAACTTCTGTGGGCGATGAGGGCGGTTTTGCCCCAAATTTAGCATCTCATGAAGAGGCGCTTGAGCTGATATGTGAAGCTATACAGCAGGCAGGCTTTGAGCCTGGAAAAGAGATTTCTTTAGCTTTAGACTGTGCCGCATCAGAGCTTTATCAAGATGGTGTTTACATCGAAAAGAAAAGATCAAAGCAAAAACGTAACTACAAAGAGCAGACAGCCTATCTTGAAGCTCTTGTAGCAAACTTTCCTATAGACTCTATTGAAGATGGGCTTGCTGAAGCTGACTGGGAAGGTTGGCACTACCTTACAGAAAAGCTTGGTAAAAAAGTGCAGCTAGTAGGTGATGATATTTTTGTGACAAACCCACTCTTTTTGCAAAGAGGCATTACTGAAGGGGTGGCTAATTCCATTCTCATCAAAGTAAATCAAATAGGCACTCTAACCGAAACCTTAGATGCAATTTCCTTAGCTCATAATAATGGCTATAGCTGCATTATTTCTCACAGATCAGGCGAAACCGAAGACAGCTTTATAGCAGACTTGGCAGTAGCTTCTAGATCCGGCCAAATTAAAACAGGTGCCCCTTGCCGTAGTGATCGCGTAGCTAAATATAATCGCCTCTTGCAGATAGAGCGCGATCTTGGTGCGGCGGCGGTTTATTATGATAGCAATAAGTACTCTTTAGCCAAGTAATAAAGGCTCCAAACGACATAAAGAACAAAGGACCTAAAGGACAGCGATAACCGTTATTGTTGTCCTTGAGGTCCTTTTTGCCTTATTAAAATATTTGTGGTATAATTAAAGAGGAAGCAAGGGGTGTCTTTATGCCAGCCACAGCCGCAATAGCACTATTTGGAGAAGCAGAAAAGGGGCTGTTAGATACTGTCTATTTTTGTCGTTCTCTTTGGGAGCTTTTTGACAGCTTGGGAGAGCCGCCTAGAGACACCCATGGTCTTTATTTTGCTGTACAGACCCTCTTACACGGCACGGCCGTTATCTACTTTCGCGTTAGAGAAGAGGGGGTGTCATCTGATGATTACGTAGCAGGCTTTCGTCAGCTTCGCGATATAAGTTCTTCCATAATTACCCTTCAGGCACTTTTTTTGCCGGGCGTAGGCTCAGATACGCTTATCGATGAGGGGGTAACCCTTTGCCACGAAAAGCACAGTCTTCTTATTGTTCGCGAAGCAGATTTTTATGACTATATGACTAGGTAGTAACTGTCGCTGCTACATAATCTTGTAGGCCCGCATGGCTTGCTTTCATGCCGCGTTTGCCTTTTGACCAGTTGGCAGGGCAGACTTCGCCATGCTGTTCAAAGAAAATTTGAGCGTCAAGAATGCGCAAGGCCTCTTCTACAGAGCGGCCAAGAGGTAGTGCGTTTACAAGCTGGTGAAAGACCATTCCCTTTTCATCGATAAGAAAGAGCGCTCTAAAGGCAATTCCGTCGTTTGGAACAAGTACATCATAGTCTCTTGCGATAGTCTTGTTAAGATCAGAAATGAGTGGATAGGTTACGCCCTCAATTCCCCCTTTGCTTTTTGGGGTTTCTACCCATGCAAGGTGAGAAAAGGCGCTGTCTACTGAGCAGCCTAAAACCCTGCAGCCACGCTTGTCAAATTCTGCAAGAGCTTCTTGAAAGGCGTGAAGTTCTGTGGGGCAGACAAAGGTAAAGTCTAGTGGGTAAAAAAAGAGCAGGACTTTATGGCCCAGATGCTGTTCAAGGGTGAAGTTTTCAACGATTGTTCTGTTTACAACAGCTTTTGCGGTAAAGCCCGGTGCTTTTCTTCCAACTAATACGCCCATACAAAATCTCCAAAAAAAATGAAAATCAAAGTATACACAAGGTGGAGCTTAAAAGTCAATGGGGTAATAATGGTGCTAAACGAACTATGAGGTCATCTTGAGCGAAAAGGTTAATGTCCAAAAAACTCTTCAGCGTTTTTAAGCCATGATTCAGCCCCTATAGATGTAGGGAGGCCGTGGCCTGGATAGACCTCAGTCTCTTTAGCCAGAAGGCTTAACTTTTTCAGTGAGGGCCACATGCGACTAGGCTCTGATGTAGGAAGGTCTATGCGCCCCAGTGAGCCTTTAAAGAGTGTGTCGCCTGAAATAAGAACATTTTCCTCTTCGCATAAGAGGCAGATCCCACCAGGGCTATGTCCTGGTGTATGTATTACTTTCCACTTGCTTGCGCCAATAAAGAGTACATCTCCATCTTTAAGCAGGTGTGAAGGTGTTACAGGGGTAATAGCAACAAGGCTACTAAGGCCATCTGATCCAGGCTCTTTAAGGTTATAGGCGTCTTCAGTATGTATGTAGGAGGGAACTTTAAAGAGGCTTGCATCGATAATGTGGTCCCAGTGGGAATGTGTAAAGATGAGCTTCTCAAGCTCGCAGCCCCTCTTTTCACACTCACGGGTGATTTTTAAAAAACTATCTTGCGGGGCGTCGATAAGCGCTGCTTTATTCGTTTTTTTGCAGACAATAAGGTAGGCGTTTGTGCCAAGGGGCCCTGAAGGTGAGTAGATGATGTCAATATTGTTTTTGGAGTGTGTAGGCATAAAGCAATGTAAAGCCGTTTGACAATCGCACTGGAGAGGATTCGAACCTCTGACCCCCTGGTTCGTAGCCAGGTACTCTATCCAACTGAGCTACCAGTGCATGAAGAGGACAAAATAATACAAGGATTTTGCTTTTGTGACAATAGCAATAATTTGTATAGTGCAAAATATCGAAACCGAGACCGTGACCGGATGCTTTATAGCCCTAGGGGTTTTACAAAATATTCGGTCTTGAAAGGAGCTGTATTAGGAGAATTCATGCGCATAGCTATAGTAGGACAGGATACATTAAGTAAGAGCGTAGCCACACGCCTGGAGCAAGAGGGGTTCCAGTTGCATATGCTCGCGCCTGATCCCCAAAGCCTTCAGGCGGCGTATCTGAGTAAGCCTTATGATGTGCTCGTTGCCCTAACTAATGATGATGAGACAAATTTAGTCACATCTGCCCTTGTAAAGCAGCTTGGGCCTGTAAAGACTATTGCCTCACTTAAAAAGCGCGAGTACATTTTTCAGCGGGAAGTCGATATACATAGGGCCTTTCACGTCGACCACGTGCTTTTTCCAGATCTTCTTGTTGTGGATAAAATTGCTGAAAGTATCTTTGAAGAGGGTATCTACTCTCGAAGTTTTCTTCATGGCAATGTGCTTCTTCGGACCATGCGAGTAGCTGATGATGCGCCCTTTGCAGGTCACACCCTCGCAGAAATACGCCAGCAGTATCCCCAAATGCTTATATGTCTTATTCATAGGCCGCATAAAATTCTTGCGACTAGCCAAAATCGCTCTCTTGCGCTAATGGGAACGGGGGATGAGCTGATTTTTGCCCACGGCAAAGACCTTGTCCTCCCAGAAGATGAAATTACTATGCTTGGGGAAACGGAAGCAGTCTTGCAAGCTTGTAAAAGCCTTGCCTCGCGAAAAATGCTGCCTCATGCAGTTTCCATTGTAGGAGCAAATACCATTGGTCAAGCGCTTGTAGAAAGGGTAAAGAAGCATAACCTTACCGCTCGCTTAGAGGCAGAAACAATACCGAGTTCTGACTTTAGTTTTTGTGACGTTTTTGTTGCTTGTCATGAAGATGAGGAGCACAATTTTGTACTTGCGCTGCAGGCAAAAGACCATGGTGTGGGTAAAGTTATTGCAGTTTTATCAGATAGAGAAACATGCTTAGAGGCTGAAAAACTGGGTATTACCCATATTAATGCCACACCATACACAGCGCAAGATAGGGTTTTAGAGCTTATTCAGGGAGGTAAAGTTACTTCAGTGATGTCTCTTTATGATGCTCGAGCCGAGATCTTGCAGGTTTCTATCGACGTCAATTCCTCGATAGTCGGAATTCCGCTTTCTGCCTTGGGGCCAACGCTGCCTCAAGAGATCTTAATAGGCGTTATCTACACGCGTGGGCGTATTTTTATAGCTGGGGGTACGCATATTCTTAAGCCTCAAGATGAATGTCTTGTTATTGCCTCTCCAAAACATAGATCGTTACTGGAGAAGATATTGTAATATGGGTTTATATGTGGCGATTTTTGTATGGCTCTTTTGTTCAACAAGTGGTTTTTGTGATACAGCGGTTCTCTTAACTGGGGATGCGTTAACAATAGAGCAGCTTGTCGATGTGGCACGTTATGGAGCTAAGGTTAAGGTAACTGATGCCGCTAAAGAGCGAGTGCGAGCTTCGCATGATCTTTTGCTGCAGGCTGCAAAAGCAAATATGCCAATATACGGCCTTAATCGTGGTGTGGGACTTAATAAAGATAAAAAGATTTTTCAGGGCGATGCCATAGATCCTGAGGTTAAGAAACTTTCTCAGGAATTTAACAAGAATATGATCTATTCCCATTCAATCGGAATAGGCCCAAACATGCCTGAAGAGCTTATTCGGGCAGCCTTAGTTGTTCGGCTCAATACTCTTCTTAAGGGGGCAGCTGGCATTCAAGAACAAGCAATTGACCTCTTTGTAGAGTTTCTAAATCAGAAAATACATCCGCTACTTCCTTGCAGGGGCTCTATAGGAGAAGCCGATATTGGCATACTAGCTCACATAGCGCTTGCGATGATTGGCGAGGGTAAGGTGATCGTTGAAGGAAAAGAGGTTTCGGCAAAAGAGGCTTTAGAAGAAGCGGGTATAGAGCCTTTAGAGCCATATGCTAAAGATGCATTAGCAATTCTCAGCTCGAATGCCTATTCAACAAGTTTTGCTGCCTTAACGCTGCATGATGCTTCAGGTCTAGTTAGCCACTTAAATCTTGTCTTTGCAATGAGTCTAGAAGGGTTAAATGGCAATATAGCGCCTATTTTGCCACAAGTGCAAAAGCTTCGCCCATTTTGCAGCCAATGGAAAGTGGCAAAAGAGGTGCGGATGATGCTGGAGGGAAGTTATTTATGGCAGCTTGATCAGGAGCGGGCTTTGCAGGATCCTTTGAGCTTTCGTGATGCCACCCAAATTCATGGAGCCGTGCTAGATTATATCGAAGTGCTGCGCAAACAGTTAGAGATTAACCTTAACTCATCTGATGACAATCCTGCAGTTATTGTGGGTATAAAGCCTGATGCCTCGACAACGCCCCAAGAGCTTCAGTACTATGTGGCTGATGGTGCTATTATGCCCTCAGCGAATTTTGAGCCTATTACTTGGGTAATGAAGGCAGAAGGATTAGCTATTGCCTTTGCTCACGCCTCTCATGCTTCAGTGCAAAGAATGATCGTCTTAAGTGACCCAGCTTTTACCCATTTAAGTCGCTTTCTAGCTCCGAATGATAAAACCATAGCTTTTGGCACAATCCAAAAGGCGTTTTTAGATCTCGATACGGAAATTCGTGCGTTATGTAATCCCGTCTCCACCGATTTCCTCCCTGCTGCCGGCGGCATAGAAGATCATGCTACTAATGCAGCTTTAGTTATCCGCCGTCTTTCTAAAATTGTGGATAACTTAACGTATATTACTGGCTTAGAAGAGCTCCATGCAGCTCAAGCCCTGGACTTGCGACTCAAAAAGACCCCTATGCTTACTCTAGGAAAGGATACTAGTAAAGAGCTTGCTGCCTTTCGGCAGCATGTCCCTTTCCTAAGCTCTGATAGAGTAATGCATGTTGATATAGAGAAAGCGTATAGGTATGTGAGGGGTATAAGTAAGGAGCTGTAAGCTCTCTTTTCAACAAAGTAGCTATCGCTGAAGATGAAAAATTTCTCGCACTTTGTTGGTAACCTACCTTAAGACCATAGTCGTGATGACAACTTTGTAGATACTGCTTTTCTTTGGGGGCTCTGGTGGCAAAAATTGTAGCGTAGGGGTAATCCTACGCTACGTATAGAGTTAGCTTCCTTGACGCTTCTGGGCCATGAAGACCGCGTCGTCCGCTGTTACGCGACAGACGCCCTGGCCTTTACAGGCGTTTTGGCCTTTGCAGCTATTGGAGGCAGATTTGCAGGCACCTTGGCCCTTGCAAGCATTTTGGCCTTTACAGTTGTGGGGCACTATGCTCATTGCAAGTGCGCGGCCAGCGTGATCCATGCTCTTAAATACATCTACGGCGTTGCCTGAAAGCTTTCTTAAAAATGCTTGTTCTTGGCTTGTAAGCTGAACAAGGTTAGAGGCTTTAGGTAAAGTTGCTCCAAGAGCTACTACCTGCTGACTTAAAAATGCCGCTGAGGCTATTGTCAAAACAATCTTTTTGCGTAACTTGATTTTCATGATCAATCCCTTTTTTAAAGTTGATAGATCAAGGTATAGCCGTTTCTTAAATTTTTAGCTAGATGTTACTTGAGCTAGTGACAACCGCACGAGCCTTTGCCGCAGCCGCCGTTTGAGTCTGGGGTGTTTTTTTTGTCGTAGTCGGTGATATAGAAGCCTGAGCCTTTAAACTGGATTGCCACATCCTTTGGGGGAATGCGCTTGAAGGTCTCTTTATGGCATTTGGGGCATGTTGTAATGGCAGGGTCTACCATCTTTTGCCAGATTTCTTGTTCTTCTTTGCACGAATCACATTTATAGCGGTAGGTAGGCATATAATTTCCTCAATTTAAGTAACTATCGTGCCCAAGACCGAATGTTTTGCCAAACTGTAAGCTAGACAAAACGTTCGGTCTCGGGCTCGGATTTGGGCAAGAGGGTACTTTTTTAGAAATCCCCCATATCCATACCCATTCCTCCCATTCCGCCCATGCCACCCATACCCATTCCTCCCATGCCTCCCATTCCCATGCCGCCCATGCCAGCAGGTTGAGGCTGTTTCTTTTGAGGTTTGTCGGTGATCATACAAGCGGTTGTAAGAAGCATCGCCGCTACGCTTGCAGCGTTGATAAGGGCAGTTTTGGTTACCTGTGCGGGGTCGATAACGCCCTCTTTTACTAGGTCACCAAATTGGTCTGTAAGGCCGTTGTAGCCAAAGGCACCTTTTGCTTCGTAGATTTTTTCAGCTACTAACTGGCCTTGCTTGCCACAGTTATTGGCGATGGCTATTGATGGCTCAAAAGCAGCCTGGCGTACTATTGATGCGCCAATTGCTTCATCGCCTGTAAGCTTTAGCTTATCAAGACTTGCAACTGCACGAAGTAGTGCTACGCCGCCGCCAGGGACAATGCCTCCAGCAACAGCTGCGCGAGTTGCATGTAAAGCATCTTCTACGCGGGCTTTTTTCTCTTTAAGCTCAGTTTCTGTTGCAGCACCTACGTTAATGACGGCAACGCCACCAGCTAAGCGTGCAAGGCGCTCTTCAAGCTTTTCTTTTTCGTAGTTTGAAGTGCAATTTGCAAGCTCTGCCTTAATCTGCTTTACGCGGTCCTGAATCATCTTGTCATGGCCTGAACCATCGATGATTGTTGTTTCGTCTTTTGTGACTTTAATTGTCTTGCAGGAACCAAGCATTGTTTCATTCGCATCTTCAAGGCGAAGGCCTACTTCTTCAGAAATAAAGGTAGCGCCTGTTAAGATTGCGATATCTTGGAGCATAGCTTTACGTCTATCTCCAAAGCCAGGAGCCTTTACAGCACATACTGGTAGGCCAGCCTTTATCTTATTCACAACGAGTGTTGCGAGGGCATCGCCATCAACATCATCAGCTATGATTAAGAAGGGTCTTGGGCCGTTTGCCATTACTTTTTCAAGAATTGGCACTAGGTCTTTTGCTGTTGATATTTTCTTGTCGGTGATCAAGATGGTTGCATTATTGAGCTCTACAGCCATCTGTTCGCCGTTTGTGATGAAGTAGGGTGAAAGGTAGCCCTTATCAAACTGCATGCCTTCAACAACCTCAAGGTGTGTTTCAATACCTTTTGCTTCAGCTACAGTGATGATACCCTCTTTGCCAACTTTTTCCATGGCATCGCTAATGATCTTGCCAATTTCTGGGTCGTTGTTTGCTGAAATTTGGGCAATCTGCTTAATTTCTTCTGAGCTTGATACTGGTGTTGCAAGTTCGCTTAAAGCTTCAACAAGTGTGTGTACAGCCTTTTCTATGCCATGCTTTAGACTCATGGGGTTTGCACCTGCTGAGACGTTTTTAAGGCCAGCTTGGAAAATTGCTTCGGCAAGAACTATTGCTGTTGTTGTGCCGTCGCCTGCTACATCTGATGTTTTGGAGGCGGCCTCTTTTACAATCTGCGCGCCAAGGTTTTCGAACTTGTCTTTGAGGTTTACTTCTTTAGCTACTGTAACGCCGTCTTTTGTGGAAAGGGGGGCG
>JAYRNE010000074.1:0-2608 GCA_041912355.1 Chlamydiales bacterium | reverse complement strand
TCAGTGTGTACAATGCCTTGAGAGCCTTCCACGATATTTGCAGCATCTTGGCCAGTTGCAAGATAGAGAGCTAGAAGCATGTTTGCAAAATGGGCGTTACTGGAACGGATGCTACCTGCAAGGATGGAGCCAATAAAGTTCTTTTTAATATTGAGCTCAACAATCGCTTCTGGTGTTGTTTTCAAAACTTTGGTTATAAGGCTTTGTGGGATAAGTACGTCAGCGACAACATTTTTACCACGTCCTAAAATGCCATTTACGGCTGATACCTTCTTGTCAGTGCAGAAATTTCCGGAAATTGAGACGTAGCTAAGCTCGTTGTAGGTTTTTAAGATCCATTGGAGGACTGCATCAGAGGCCTTTGTTACCATGTTATGGCCGCTAGCGTTACCTGTTTTCATTTCAAGGCGAATGTAGATAAGGTTCCCGACGAGCTGCATGTGCATGTCGAGGAAGGTGAGGTGTGAACTTGTAGCCTCTGCTACTTTGGCAATTTCAGCTTTTTTATTAAATAAATTGTTATACGATTTATGGGCATGAACAACATCTTTTGCCTGAACGGCTATTGACCGCGTCATGCGTTCATCAATGATACATGCCCTAATACCGCCAGCTTTTCTTGTTACAAGTGCTCCACGCTGCACGGAGGGCCAAAGTGGGCTTTCATAAGTAGCCAGCGGCACTTCAAGTTCGCCTTCTACTTCAGGACCTGCAAAGAGTATCGGACCCACCCATTCTAGGGGGATAAGAGCTAAGTTTTGTGTCATAAGGCAAATATATTCAACGATTTTGACTCTTCTGTCAATTAAATTAGCTTCGCCCTAAAAAAAAAGGACCAAAAGGACATAAATGACCAAAAGGACTAACAATAAAAGTTTATTGATAGTCCTTTTGGTCCTTGTTAATAAAAGAAATGTCTTTTATTGCATTGCTTTTTGGTATTCGAGAATAAAGCTGTTAGTCATCTGTGTAATAACAGGCATTACCTCTTTCACAACATCTTCCTTTGCGCAGGAGAGCATAGTCGCTTGGGACCATGTAAGGGCTTGAACAGTGCTTTGGTTGCGGTTGAGTATTGCATCTTCAAAAAAGCCAAGCTGAACGAAGGTTGCGACCGCTCGATCGGCCTGTATGGTTTTTACGCGTAAGATAAGCTGGGGCACTCCTTGGCCCTCTTTCATCTTAATGGCAGCAAGAGATAAACGGGTAGAAATTTCATTATAAATTGCAGGCTTTGTAAGACCGTAGTTTCCTCCGTTAGTATCTTCGTGCATTTCAATTTTTAGTTGAATAGCCTTTTCTACGGGGGCCTTTTTCGTTTCAAGAGGCATCATAAAGTCAGATGGTGGAGGAGTGTCTGCCTGTAGGCTGCATAATCCTAAAAGAAGAACTGCAAAGAGTGATTTACTTAAAAATTTTTTCATATAAGTTTCCTGGGTTTAGCTTATTAGATACATCACACCGGCTTAAAATGCAACATTTAGGCTAAGTCCATAGTAAGGAGCTGGGTTTAGCCTGAGGTGCTTTCTGTGGTGATCTCGCTTTGTAGAAATGCGCATACGGCCTGCAAAGCTTTCACCGATGTGAACGTTAAATCGAATTCGGGAGTTTAGAGTGTAGTTTAATCCGGCTTCTGCACCCCAATTTGTATAGGCAACAAGTCCACGCTTATAGTGGCCGCTATCACCTAGTCTTTGACGCGTGAGCATTAAGCGAAGGCCAGCATCAACTGCCCACGATTTATTTATGCCATAAATAAGAGACATGCTGAGGGGAAATACAGCATTTAATTGCCACTTAGGAGATATTTTGTAGTCAAAGCCTACAATCGGTAGCACTCTTGAATAGCGCATGCCTGAGTAGCCTAAAAGGCCGACGTGAAGGTGAGTGTCAGGCTTCCAGGCGTGCATGCCGTGGAGTACTCCGTTAAAGAATGTATAGCGCGAAAGGTGAAAGTGCTCTGTATTAATCTGCATGCCTATGCCGCCATCCCACTTCCAATCTTCAATTTCTTTAGTGCTTGCTCCAAACTGCAAAAGAAGGTTGTCAAAGTGCTGTTCTTTAAAGCTTGTTCTTTTTGGGTGGTGTGAAAAGTGAAACTCGGTTCCCATGTAGCCTACACCAAACTGGAGGTTCGTTTTGCTTTTGAGCTCGTGTGTGTAGGTGCCGACAACATACCCTTCTCTGAAGGTAAGGTGGTGGTGGCGTAGAGAGCGTGAGTGAGTAAACTTGGCGCGCGTTACGTTGTTATAAGATGCCGCTACAGATACTTTTGGATCGGTAGTGTCTTCAGCTGCGAATAAGGGTGTAGATAGTAGTGCAAAAGAGAAAAGTAAACGCCTCACAAAAAGCCTCCAGTGTAAAAATTCGGATTTCCCAGCAACTTACTGTGATGCCTAAAAAATTGCAAGAGCAGAGTTTACCGCAGTCACTCGAGTTGAGAACTATAACAAGAACAGGATATGCAGGATGCTTCGCCTATGCGTGGAGGTATGTGAAGTAATCGACTTTGGCTTTGAACACAAAGACACAAACACACAACGACGCTTCGCCCACCTTTCAACCTAACGTTGGGCGAAGCTTCTTTGTGTCTTTGTGTCTTTGTGTT
>JAYRNE010000073.1:0-6563 GCA_041912355.1 Chlamydiales bacterium | reverse complement strand
GTGCCCGTGCCCGTGCCCGAGCCCGTGCCCGATGGTTTGTACCATAGTGCAGTCAAAGAAAAAAGCCCTGCCAGTCGTTTGTCCTATGGTCCTTTTCCTCATACTATGTCCTTTTTTTCTTCCTAAGAATTAGCCAAATCCCTATAACCCCAAAATTATGGACACTATAGAAATACTGATTAAAGGCATTATTTTAATTGGCCTCTTGTTTTTGGCAGCGGCCTATATGACGCTCTGTGAGCGGGTACTGATGGCACGCGTGCAGCTACGCCTTGGGCCCAATCGCGCGGGGCCATTTGGGCTTTTACAGCCTATTGCCGACGGCATCAAGCTGCTTACCAAAGAACGCTTTCAGCCCTCCGGTGTAGAAAAATTTACCTACTGGTTTGCCCCAGCCCTCTCCGTATTTCTTGCCCTAAGTGTTTTTATGCTAATCCCCTTTGGCGATACTATAACGCTCTTTGGCAGAACAATCTCTCTTTGCATTGCAGATGTAGGTGTGGGTGTTATCTTCTTACTTGCCATCAGCTCTCTTGCTGTCTATGGCGTCGTGCTAGCCGGCTGGTCATCTGACAATCGCTACTCACTTTTAGGCGGGCTTAGAGGTACTGCCCAGATGATTAGCTACGAAATTCCCATGGGCCTTGCCCTCCTTACAGTAGTGCTGCAGGCTAAAACCCTTAACCTTACAGAAATTGTACATGCCCAAAAAGACTACTGGTTTATCTTAACAAACCCCATTGGCTTTCTCATCTATTTAACAACAGCCTTTGCAGAAACAAACCGCGCCCCCTTCGACCTTCCAGAGGCAGAACAGGAACTTACTGGCGGCTATCACACTGAATATGGAGGCATGAAGTTTGCCCTCTTTTTCTTGGCAGAGTATGTAAATATCGTGGCTGTTTCTTCTATATGCGTCACGCTCTTTCTTGGTGGCTGGTATGGACCTTGGGACATCCCGATACTCTGGTTTTTAATAAAGGTTCTTATTTTAGTACTCTTTTTTATGCTGGTGCGAGCAACACTTCCACGCTTTCGCTACGACCAGCTTATGAGCTTTGGCTGGAAGGTGCTTATGCCTCTTGCCACAATAAACCTAATAGTATTAGCCTACTTTTTATTGGTGTAGAATGTTTAAGAAGCTTTCAAAACAGTGTATGCGAGTTCTAGCGATGCTACGGGGACTTCTCATCGTTGCTAAGTATGGCTTTAAAAAGCCAACAACTATTCGCTACCCCGAAGAAAAACGGACACTGCCTCTAGCTTCACGCGGCCGGCACTACCTCACGAAATGGCCAGATGGCAAAGAGCGCTGTGTGGGCTGTGAACTTTGTGCCATCGTCTGTCCTGCTCAAGCTATATACGTAAAGCCAGCAGAAAATAAGCCTGGAGAGATGCACTCCCATGGCGAGCGCTATGCAAAGGACTTTCAAATTAACATGACACGCTGCATCTACTGCGGCCTTTGCGAAGAGGCCTGCCCAACAGGTGCCATCATACTAAGTAATGAATATGAGCTTTCAGGCTACACGAGAGAAGAGCTTATCTTCACAAAAGAAAAGCTAACCGAAAAGTATCCAGGCGAATCTGGACGCGACCCTACGAGAGAGGTTTAGATGCAAGAGCTTCCACAGGTAATTATTGGAATAATCACCCTCCTTGCTTCACTTGGCGTAATACTCGCTAAAAAGCCTGTACATTCATGCCTCTACTTTTTGTTAACCCTTTTAGGGCTTGCATCACTCTTTTTGCACCTTGCTGCCCCATTCATAGCCATCATGCAGGTGCTTGTCTATGCGGGAGCGATCTTAGTGATCTTTATGTTCGTAATCGTCCTTTTCCAGGATGCCTATCTTGCTATTGAAGAATATAAGTCAAAGGTAAAGCCCCTCTGGCTTATCGCTTCAGGACTTGGCTTTCTTGTAACATTTACCCTCCTTGGCATGAAGGTTATCACCAATAGTAATCAAAATGCCGAGCTTCCTGAAGGATATGGCACAGTTCAGGCTATTGGAAGAGCACTTTATATAGACTTCTTTTTCCCCTTTGAAGCCGTGGCCGTTCTTTTCTTGGTAGCCATCGTCGGGGCATTATACATAGGAAAAAAGGTGCGCTAATATGGATCTTATGTCTTTGTCTTTTAATCACCACGGAGTCACTGAGATCACTGAGAGAGTTGAGATTGGGAGAAATTTTGGCTATTTTTTCTCAAGCATCTCGAATAATCTCAGTGTGCTCAGTGACTCTGTGGTTAATAACGATATAATGGTTTATCTAATAGTTAGTTTTGCCATGTTTGCCATAGGCGTAATAGGCGTGCTCGCCAAGCGTAACGCCCTTATCATGTTTTTGTCGATAGAGCTTATGCTCAACGCTTCAAACCTTCTTTTTGTAGCATTTGCACGCGAAAAGGGCGACACTATCGGCCTTGTGTGGGTCTTTTTTGTGCTTGTGCTAGCGGCAGCAGAAGCTGCTGTTGGCCTTGCCATCATCATCAACCTCTTTCGATCAAAGCAGATTGTAGATGTTGACCAGTACAATGAGTTGAGGGGCTAAGAATGCAAAGCGTACTTATAACAGGGCTCTTCTTGCCGCTTGCTGGGTTTATCTTCATGCTGCTCTTTTCTAGCCATCTCTCACGCAAGGTATGTAACATCGTGGGACCTGCTACAGTGTTTGGGGCTTTTTTATGCTTTTTAACACTCCTTTATACAAATGTAACCCTTCCTGATATCACGCTCTTTATGTGGATACCAGTTGAAGGCATTAACGCCGGCTTTACACTCCATCTAGACCACCTTTCACTGCTAATGACGCTAATTATCACAGGCGTTGGCTTTTTAATTCATGTCTACTCTTGCGGCTATATGGAGCACGATAAAGACTATGCGCGCTACTTTGCTGTGATGAACTTTTTTATCTTTAGCATGCTGCTACTCGTACTAAGTGCAAACCTCCTTCTCTTGTTTGTAGGCTGGGAGGGTGTCGGCGTAGCATCCTATCTCTTAATTGGGTTTTGGTATCAACGTGATAGCGCACAAAAAGCAGCTAAAAAAGCCTTTATCGTAAACCGCATTGGCGATCTTGGCCTTTTGCTTGGCATCTTTCTTACGCTCGCACTCTTTGGAACAAGCGATATGCATGCGGTTAATTCGATGGTTGCAACAAATTTTGCTTCCGGTGCTCCCATCATCACGCTACTAGCACTACTTTATTTTTGGGGGGCGTGCGGAAAATCTGCCCAAATGCCGCTACATACATGGCTTCCAGATGCCATGGAAGGTCCAACACCGGTATCTGCTCTCATCCACGCCGCAACCATGGTAACAGCAGGAGTCTATCTTGTTGTGCGGATGCATCCTGTCTTTGAAGTGTCGCACTTTGCACTGATGGTAGTAGCCATTGTGGGTCTAACCACCTCACTTTTTAGCGCATTTTGTGCCACAAGCCAAACAGATATTAAGCGCGTACTTGCCTACTCAACACTTAGCCAACTTGGCCTCATGTTTATGGCATGTGGCTTTTCTGCCTATTTTGCAGCAATGTTTCAACTTACGATGCATGCCTTTGTAAAGGCACTTTTGTTTCTTGCTGCCGGCAATGTCATACACATGCTGCACGATGTAACAGAGATGAGCTCTATGGGCGGACTTGCAAGATATCTCAAAAAGACAAATGTCTTCTTTTTAATTGGCGCGCTCTCTATGGCGGGAATTCCCCCACTTGCCATATTTTTTAGTAAGGACCTTATTCTAGAAGATGTCTCAGGCTGGTTTTATCTACTAGGACTTATCGTGTCGCTGCTAACAGCCTTCTACATGACACGCGCCTACTTCCTTACCTTCCAGGGACCAAAAGAATATAGCTCCCTCAAAGATGCTCCGCGAATCATGATGCTACCTGTAGCCCTCTTAGGCGTCCTCTCATTCATCGGAGGTTTTTTAGGCTTTTCAATTGGTGCACCGCCTGCCTTTATGCAGTATTTAGGCCTTCTTGACGTATCGCTTCTTTTTGGCTATCACGTAACGGGCGGCTTGCTGATCTCTGTTCTTGTAGCCATTACCGGCGTGATAGTAGGAGCCACTCTCTACAAACGCTACTCATGCACATTTTTTTACAAGGCCTTTTACATTAACGAACTCTATGAGGTGTGCATTGTAAAGCCTATGCGGGGACTTTCTCGCCTTGTAGCCTACTTCTTTGAACCCAAAGTCTTTGACTCAAGCTTAAAGAAAGCAGCAACTACTTCATACATGACTGCAACTGGTTTGCAAGAGATGCAAAGCGGAAATATCCGCTCCTACATAGCCTGGATTATTGCTGGAACGTGTGTGGTTGTACTTTACCTTGTATTTGAGGGTTTTTCATGACAGCGCTTTTAATTTTGTTTCTCATTCCCTTTGTTGCAGCGCTATCAGCAGTTAATCAGCGAGTAGCGTTCATAACGAGCCTCCTTCCCCTTGCATTTCTTATCGTAGGTGGTAGTATGTGGCATGGCCTCGTTGTGGATTATCCGTGGCTTCCCTCACTTGGAATACGCTTTCATCTTGAAGTAGATCAGCTTTCACTTATCTTCCTCTACATCGTAGCCGTTATTACGCCAATTGGGATTCTTGCTAAACGTGCTGACAGGGCCTTTTACGGACTTATTCTGCTTTTACAGGGCCTTCTAATTGGCTTTTTCACCTCCAAAGATTTGATTTTCTTTACCTTCTTCTTTGAAGCAATTTTACTTCCTCTCTATTTCTTGATTAGCAGATGGGGTGGACAAAAGAGAGAGATGGCAAGCTTCAAGTTTATCATTTATATGATCGCGGGTTCCACGCTCATGGTGCTAGGGGCATTAGCACTTTACTTTACTGCTGGAACCTTTGACATTGACCTCCTTGCTAAAATCGCTGAAAAGGCACCCTACGCACCCGTTATCGGAGCTATATTTTTGCTTGCCTTTGCTGTAAAGACGCCGCTCTTTCCCTTTCATGGCTGGCTAAGAGACAGCTACTCAGAAGCCCCTATAGGTGGAACAATTCTCTTATCAGCAGTACTTTCTAAAGCAGGAATTTACGGTATTATTAGGATATCGCTCGGCCTTTTTCCAAATCTTATGCATGAGGCAAGTCCCTTTCTTTTGATTCTTGCTATTATCGGCGTTCTTTATGGAGCCCTCTCTGCTTGGGCACAAACAGATTTTAAAAAGCTTATTGCCTATTCAAGCTTTTCACACGTAAACTTCATTCTAGCAGGGCTTTTTGTCTGGAATGAGATGGCAAGGGGTGGAGCTATTCTGCAAGTGATAAACCATGCTGTCACCATCACGGGCCTCTTTTTAGTTGCAGGGTGGCTTGAAGCGCGCCTTGGCACTACAGAATATGGCAAAGAGCAAGGCCTTACTGCCTACATGCCAAAACTTGCTTGGCTTACCCTCTTCTTTACGCTTTCGGCAGTTGCCCTACCAGGCCTTAACAACTTTATCAGCGAGGTAATGCTGCTTTATGGGGTATTCCAGCATAGCATCTGGATGTCGGCAATTCTTGGCTTAACGGTTATCTTGTCGGTTGTCTATATGCTGCGCTTTTTCCATAGCGTCTATTTCAATGCGCCAAGCCCCTTTAATAGCAATTGGACGGACATTCGAGTAAAAGAGATGTGCATTGCTGCACCTTTAGTACTGTTAATACTCTGGCTTGGCATCTATCCTGCTCCTACACTTCGTGAGGTAGTGCCTGCAAGTAAACTTCCTAACCAAATAAAGGCAAAATGAACCTTACTGCTACTGACTACTTCGCTATTAGCCCTTTTTTAGCACTCCTTGCAACGGGATTAGTGCTGCTTATTTTAGAAACATTCGGCAGGACAAGCAAAACGCTCTTTTCTTGGGTGACCTTTATAGGCCTACTCGCGGGGTTCTATATGGCATTAGTTGCCCCTGTAAGCACGCATAAGCTACTAACACCGTGGCTTCAGTTTGATGGGCTTGCACGGTTTTTTGCTCTACTTTTTTTGGGCATCGGTGTGGGCGTTACAGCTATCTCAACACGCATTGAAGCAAGTAAAGCAGAGTATTACTTTCTTCTTGTTTCTGCGATTTTTGGGCTTTTGTTACTAGCAAGCGCGAATGACTTTTTAACACTTTTCTTAGGGCTTGAAACGCTTTCAATCAGCCTCTATGTCTTATGTAGCTATATGAAAGCGTGGGGCATTTCTCACGAAGCCTCGTTCAAATATTTTATATTAGGGTCAATCTCAACAGCGCTTCTTTTATTTGGCATTGCCCTTTTATATGGAGCAACAGGCACGACAAGCTTTTCGATGGTCGCAAATAGTAGCCCCCTCTTTATAGCAGGCCTTAGCCTTGTAACAGTTAGCCTACTCTTTAAAGCAGCCATATGGCCACTCCACATCTGGGCACCAGATGTCTATGCAGGCGCCCCAACACCCGTTACAGCCTTTATGGCAGTTGGCACAAAAGCAGGGGCCTTTAGCGCTCTTATTAGAATTTTCTTAACAGCCTTTACCACTGTTACCCCGATGTGGCATGAGCTTATTGCCCTTTTTGCCTACCC
>JAYRNE010000072.1:0-6368 GCA_041912355.1 Chlamydiales bacterium | reverse complement strand
GTAATTACAACAGGATTTCCCCTATGATGCTGTCTATATAAAGGGATCGAAAATGGCCGAAAAAACCGAAAAAGCCACGCCGAAAAAGCTGCGAGACGCAAAGAAAAAGGGGCAAATAGCAAAGTCTCAGGACTTTCCTGCCGCTTTTACCTTTGTCGTATCCGTTATGGCTACCCTTTTTCTTGCAGGAAGCCTCTTCCAGCAGATGTCCGGAGTTCTTGTCTCTACCTTCAAAGCCTCAAGTGAGCCTGATTTAGTTAACGTCATCACCTCCTGGTTTATGCAGGCATTTTACGTTATATTCACCTGCAGCATGCCGATAATGGTAGCAGTAGCCTTTGCAGGCACCATTGTGACCTTTTTAATTCAAGGCCCTATCTTTGCGCCCGAAGTCTTTAAGTTTGACATCAAAAAGTTTAACCCTGTCGACAACCTAAAAGCCAAGTTCAAAATGAAGACCTTTGTAGAGCTTCTAAAATCGCTCTTTAAGATCTTTGTAGCTACCTATATCGTCTATCAGGTTGTCTATTCAAGTTTACCTGTCCTCATAAAAACCGCGGGGCTACCCCTTATAGCGTCCGTTAAGATCTTCGTCTACTTCCTAGAGGAAGTTGTGATGAAGGTAGGCCTCTTCTTTGCTGCGGTATCGATATTTGACCTTGCCTATCAGAAGTATAACTTCGGCAAGGAGATGATGATGGAAAAATTTGAGGTTAAGCAGGAATATAAAGATACTGAAGGTAACCCCGAAATCAAAAGTAAGCGTAAGCAGATAGCCCACGAAATCGCCTTTAGTGACGGCCCTGGTGCCGGCGCCGCCCGAGCAAAGGCCGTTGTTACAAACCCTACCCACCTTGCCATTGCCCTAGGATTCGACAAAGAAGTTGACGCAGCCCCCTATATTTTAGCTATGGGACGTGACTTTTTAGCTGAGAAAATAATAAAAATAGCAGAAGATAATAAGGTTCCTATTGTGCGCAATATCACTTTAGCGCATAAGCTGTGGGAAGAGGGTAAATTGTACGAATACATCCCCGAGGACTCATACGAGGTCGTGGCTGAGATTCTACGATGGATAGCATCTTTAGAAGATGACCCCACAATAACTACATCACCAACTTTGCAAATGTAAGAGAAAAATGCGAACATTATTGCTAAAAATCAGGCAGATTCTCGATGGAGTGACAGCGCGCTTAGGCGGCGACCGTTCACTAGACACTGTACAACGTTCATCCGACTTAGTGTTAGCCTTAGTAATCACGTTTATTATCGCGATGTTGATACTGCCGCTACCACCAGAAGTTATCGACTACTTAATTGCCTTTAACCTGACGGCCTCTGTAGCACTACTCATGGTGGCACTTTATATTCCAAGTGCTGTGCACCTTTCAATATTCCCATCTCTGCTCCTATTTACAACGCTCTATCGCTTAGCGCTAGATATTGCCGCAACGCGCCAGATTCTGCTTCACGCTGATGCCGGAAAGGTTATCCTCTCCTTCGGACAGTTTGTGGTGGGAGGTAACTTTGTCGTCGGCGGCGTTATCTTCTTAATCATCACGTTAGTGAACTTTATCGTTATCGTTAAAGGTGCTGAGCGCGTTGCTGAAGTTGCTGCCCGCTTTACCTTGGATGCTATGCCTGGTAAGCAGATGAGTATTGACGCCGACATGAGAGCTGGCACAATCGACAACAACCAAGCGCGTGAAAGACGCCTTGCCCTACAAAAAGAATCGCAACTTTACGGTGCTATGGACGGTGCCATGAAGTTCGTTAAGGGTGATGCTATTGCCGGTATTGTTATTACAACTATTAACGTTATTGGCGGTTTGATTATCGGTATGACCCAGATGGGAATGACAGCTGGTGAAGCTGCTCAAACCTTCTCGCTGCTTTCTATTGGTAACGGCCTTGTGTCACAAATTCCTGCTCTTTTGATCTCAATTACTGCTGGTATCGTGACAACGCGCGTATCTAGTGATACCAAAAATACAAACCTCGGTAGTGAAATTTCCAGCCAGCTGTTTAAGCAGCCTAAAGCTATTATGATATCGGCTGGTATTGTCATGGGCCTTGGCGTAATTCCAGGCTTTCCTGTTGCGCCGTTTACGCTCTTAGCAGCAGGTCTTGGTCTTTTAGGCTATGCCCTATGGTCGCAGGAGCAAGGTGACACTCCCGGAACAACGCCCGCTGGGCCAACAACGCCGGGCTCCCCAATGCCCTCTGCTACTTTAGAGTCTGCTGCTGTAGAAACCCCTGTTCGTGGCCATAAGGCCATCACAGGTGGAGGTATTGACTCATACGCCCTAACACTACCTGTAGTTCTTGAAGTGGGTAAAGGCCTTTCGATTGACATCCAAAAAAGCGGTAAAAGCCAAAGCTTTATCGACCAGATGATCCCCAGGATGAGACAGGCCCTCTACGCTGACCTTGGCGTGCGCTTTCCTGGCGTACACGTACGTACAGATTCACCTAACGTAGGACCTGATGAGTACCTCATCCACCTTAACGAAGTGCCAGTAGTACGCGGAAAAGTTGTAGAAAACTTCTACCTTACAAATGAAAATGAAGACAACCTAAAGCGCTACAACCTGCCCTTTGTAAGCTATAAAAACTCTCTTGGCTTACCATCGCTATGGGTGGAATACAAGTACAAGGAAGTGCTAGATAAAGCAGGCATTAGGTCTTGGAACTCACTTGAAGTGATGATTCTTCACCTATCCTACTTCTTTAGACACTATGCAAATGAGTTTTTGGGCATCCAGGAGATGAAGTCAATGCTCGAGTTTATGGAAAAGTCTTTCCCTGACCTTGTACGCGAGGTTACAAGACTTATTCCCCTACAAAAGCTTACCGATATCTTTAAGAGACTTACTCAAGAGCAGATATCTATTAAGGACTTACGAACAGTCCTAGAATCGCTTAGTGAATGGGCGCAAACCGAAAAAGACCCCGTTCTTCTTACAGAATATGTACGCTCATCATTAAAGCGCTATATCAGCTACCGCTACAGCCAAGGCCAATCAGTACTATCTGTATATGTGCTAGACCCTGAAATTGAAGACCTTGTCCGCGGCGCTATTAAACAGACGTCGGCTGGATCTTATCTAGCGCTAGACCCAGACTCTGTGCAGCTTATTTTGCAAGCCGTGCGCACGACAGTGACGGCACCACCACCAGGCGGCCAGCACCCAGTGATACTCACTGCCATTGACGTGCGAAGATTCGTCCGTAAACTTATTGAGCTTGAATTCCCCGATATTTCGGTGGTTTCCTATCAGGAGATCGTCCCAGAAATACGCATTCAACCTCTTGGACGTATACAAATTTCATAAATAAGGAGGAGGTAAGCTCATGCCAGGCGATATTTCAGACCTCCTCAAATCGGGAATTCCTACTGGCGACTTTGACGTAGAGGCGATTTTAGCGAAAGCTGAACTTGAAATCGCAGAAACCGAAGTTGCCCAGCAGGTAGAGACTGCTGACGACATGAAAAATGCCTTTGAAGAGACCGTCAACCCTCTCTCAAAAGGCCTACAAAAATCAGAAAAGAGCTTAGAAGATCAGAAGGTACGCCTTTCAAGGACAGAACTTCAAAGACTAGAAGCCAAAGTCGTTGGCGTAAAAGACAGCGAAGAGTCTGCAGACAAATTTAGCCACGATAACCCCGAGTTAAAAAAGCCTATCCTCTTGCTTTTACTTGATAAGGTAAAAGATGCTAAGAGTAAGGAAGAGATCCTTGACATCCTAAAACAGTTTTACCCCGACCCAACACTTGCTGATGAAGCCCTGCGCTTTTTATCTGAAAATACGCTCGGCGACCTTAAGAAGATGGTGGAAGAGGCTAAAAACTCCTTTGAAGAGACCTTTGGCCGCGAAATTAAAGCTGGCGCCAACATTGCTGAAGAGGTGCAAAAGTATGTTACAGCAGGCCTTGGCACGCCAACGCGCCTTCGCGATATGTACCGCGACATCACAGGAAACCCTCGCGAGCCTGTGGCACTTTTCTTAGAATTTTCAGACCGCTTTCCCTATAAAGAACTTCGTAAAGTTCTCGGCTTTTTATTTCACTCTCTTGGTGCTGACCTTAAAAGCCAAGGCCCCTCTATTGAGCCAGGAATGCTTTCAAGGCTACTACAGGAAGTGCGCTCGCTCCAAGCTGTAATTGGCGTCTATCAGTTTTTTAAAGCGCGCACAAAGCTTATAAGCTTTCTCTTCGAGCGAGAGGGTCTAGAGATGCCCAAGAACTTAGACTTTGAGCTTTTAGCTAAGCAGTTTGTGATGCTTCTTCAGGAGCGCTATCCAACAGGCGACAAGGTACTCCAGATGGCCTCTAAACTTGGCATAGACAAGTGGATTTTAGCAAAGATCATCGTCTTCAGCCAGCTAAGAGATGCCATTCGCGAAGTTGCCCTAAACCAGCTTTATAGAAGCGTGCAGCACCGCGATGAACTTTATAACGCTATTTTAGAAGCACTAGAAGCCCTTGAAGAAGAGCTTGATGAATACCGCGAAAAAGAAGAACAAGAGCGCGAGAAAGACCAAAGCCCAGAAGAAGATGAAGATGACGAAAAAGGCAAAAAAAAGTAGGTGTAGCACATGGTAAAAGAGATGTTTGAAACGATACTAGCTGACCTTGGCACAATCATGCACATATCGCTATCCCCCGATAGCCACAACGCCTGCCAGATTAAAGCCGCAAACGGCCTTATGGTGCACATTGAGCCTGATAGCTCAGGTGAGCGCATTATGTTTGTTAGCGACCTAGGATCCGTGCCCCAAGGCCGCTACCGCGAAAACCTCTTTCGCGAGGCCTTAAAGGCAAATGGCCTCCCACTACCGCGCCAAGGCCTTTTTGCCTACAGCAAAAAGAAAGACTCGCTACTCCTCTTCGACAGCCTAATCCTAGAAGACCTAACTGGCCAACACGTAGCAGACTTCCTAAAATCCTTCATGCAAAAAGCCGAACTCTGGAGAAGCGCCATCCCCAAAGGCGAAGTCCCCTCCTTCACAAGCAATGAGTTATCCTTTGGCACAAGCCCGGGCGGCAGCGGCATGTTTGGCTTATAAAAAGGACCAAAAGGACCTAAAGGACACCAATAACGGTTATTTGTAGTCCTTTAGGTCCTTTATCTATTTTGTTTTGCCGCAGTGAAACAAAACCTGCACACCAATGATTCTTGTATAAATACTGCAGGCATAAAACAGGTGAGGCTTTGCAGCTTGCCATTTGCGCTGAAGTTTAGGCCAGAAGGTACTGATTAAGCACGGCAAATCGCGCGCAATTTACATACTCTTTATAAGTGCCTGAAGCAGGCATAAAGTTCCAGGAACCATTTTCTTTTATTGATTCACCAAGAAGCATTGCATAGATTGCCTGACGCAGGTTTGCAGCTACACAAATGGGCTTAGAAAGCTCTGAAGGCTGGCAGAGCTTATGCACCTTAACACAAAAGTCATCTTCATAGCCACTAAGGGCGGAAGGCAACGTCTCATAAATAAATTTTGCGCTAATTTCATGAGGCTGATGTTCATTTTTTCGCAAAGTACGTATAAGCCTCTCAGTTACTAGCGATTTATCGATTCTGTAAGCAGTAAGTGAATAGCGTTTTAGCTCGCTTGATCCCCCACGATTACAAATAAAGAGAAGTGAATTGACAAACACAACTGTTACAGAATGTCTTTTCCACCCACAATATATAAGGGATGGATGACATCCTCTACGTATTTCTTGAGCAATATGTTTAGCTGATCTTCTGGAAAGTGAGTTTTGAATAGCACTAGTGATACGTACAAAACGTGGATTTTCGAGAGTGCCATTTTTTTGACAAAAGACGTTCCATGTCCAAAGTAAGAGTGGATAGAGTTTTGTTTCGAAAGTTCCTGAGTGAAGGTGTGCACGATCTTTTGTAAATAAAAAGGCTTTCTTACCAACAACATGATAGAGGAACCTATCCCATTCCTTTTGGGGGTATGAAAGTATTTTTCGCTTTGGAAGATAGCGTTTTGCAACAAGAGTAATCAGGCGTGCATTTCCTTGAAACCAGATAGAGGCCAGAAAGCGAAACTGACGTGGTTGGGGAATTGCCTCATCTAAATGAGCTACTCTTCTTAGTAAAGAATGAACAAAATCTCTAAGATCCAGCTCTTCAGCAAGCTCTAACGCTGTCTTGGCATCCTTATCTTCAATCAAAAGCCGTGGGCTTTTTTTCAAAAGCTTGTCAACTGCATAGTCCCAGTTTGTCCGTATTGCAAGATGAAGGGAGGTATCACCCCCAGAGTCTTTTTCGTTAACACAAGAGGACTTGAGAGCTTTTCTACAAACCCGTTTGTCTTTACTAAGTATAGCTTCGTGTAAAGGAGAGTCT
>JAYRNE010000071.1:0-6811 GCA_041912355.1 Chlamydiales bacterium | reverse complement strand
TATCTTTTTTATATGAGGTAATTATGACAGTTGGAAGTATTAGTTCTTCTCCTGAATTAATAAACACTACTGATAAAGAGCCGGGTACAAAGACAAAAAGTACCGAAGTAGTTGAAGCATCCATATATATTTTTAAGGCTACAGAAGGCGAATCCTGGACGGAAGTAAAATTAAATTTTGGGTTTGCTCATAGAACCCTTTACAATTTCATCATTTTTCCTATTGTCGAATCCTTTGTAAAACCAAAACTAGATCACAAGCCCGAGGGTTGGGAATGCATACGCAAAATCGACTTAGGCAAAATAAAAACCGTTGGTGAATTGGACAAGCATTCTACAGAGATCTTGCAAAAGACTATGGACGCAAGCCATGAACGGTGCGCTGAAATCGAAAAAAAAGTAAAAGCAGTACTTAAATGTATTGCTGAGCATGGAATTTTTTACGCCAAAGACAGCATAATAGATCTCGTCAAAAATCCGTGAGCCTACTAAGATGGAGTTTCTGACTCTTGAGGTAGTTTTATGTTTCAACGGATTTGTATTTGTGCATGTTTAGCATGCTCCTCTTACTTGCTTGCTGAAGAGCTTCCTGTAGGACAGATTATGACGCCTGAACAGCAGCAAAACATTGGCATCGACAGGCTAACTCCCGCCCAAAGAAATGCCTTTGAAACATGGGCAGCAGAATGGACGCACCATGTACTAGAAAACGCCCCCACCTATAGGCCAGGGACAAACCTTACCCTTTGGGTACAAAGCTGGCCAGCATATGCAAACCCCACGAAAACCCAGCTTAGCCCGCAAGAGATTTATGAACGCCAACAAAGCAATCAGGTTATCGACCGCATACGTAATAATGGCGAGTACATTGACCTAAAAGATGGCTCCTCATGGCGCATCTCCCCCTTCTTTCGCTATATGACAACACAATGGCAGAAAAATCAGACTGTTCAAATTCAGCAAGGCACAAACGTCCGACACCCATGGATTCTGAACAATATCTCGGCCGGCCAAACAGCAGAAGCCGACCAGCTAGCTCCCCCTTCCCCAACAGGAAAGGGCCAAAATGAGCCCCCAGGCTACTACGAAGGTGCCGTTTCCCTACAAAGTATAAATCAGCAGGGAGATCTCCTATCTTTAGGCGATGGCTCTCAATGGAAAGTTGCCCCCATGGATATGTACAAGGCAAGAAACTGGAATCCATCGGACAGAATTCGCGTAGAGAAGTCCGACAACTTCCTCTACAAGTGGCAGCTCTCTAACTTAGACACGGGCGAAACTGCCCTTGCAAACCCACGACAATAAAAGGGAATATGATGAAGCGTTTTGTCATTTTATCAGCATTTGTTCTTCTCTCCCAACTTTCAGCTACTATTGCCACAATGAGTGAGCAAGAGATCAAAGCCTGCGGCATCGAAAAGCTCACAGCTGAAGAAAAAGAGGCGCTAGAGGCGTGGATTAGCAAACAGACGCCAAAAGTTAAGGCCCCAGTGTTAGAGAAAAATAAAGTCGTTCATGGCGAATTTATCGTTAAAGAAAACGTAAATCTTGGCCGCTTTATCACCCTCGACAATGGTATCACCTACGACATCCCCTCACGCTCTCGCAAAAAGACGATGGCCTGGAAGATAAATGACAAAATTCGCCTCATAGAGCCAGTACGGCCTACAAATTTTAAGCTAGAGAACCTCGAACAGAAACAAACCATCGGCGCAAAAATAGCCGTAAAAAAAACACCAAAATCTGAAGTTAAATCCCCATGAGCTACAACTTTACTGACGCCTGTACAAGTGCCATTCAGAACGCCTTCACACAAGCTGAAGCCAAAGGACAATCCGAGGTTTCTGAATCAAACCTGCTCTACAGCTTTTTGACGGAAGAAGATGGCTACTTCCCGATGATGCTTAAAACGCTACAAATTCCTCTTAATGAATGTATACGCGAGACAGAAGCTGTCATCAACACTCTACCCACATTTAGCGGCAAAGCCGAAAAGCCCGCTACAGGCCGTTCTCTACAAAACCGCATTCAGGAAGCTGCGGCATTAGCCAAAGAGTGGAACGACAGCTACATAAGCTCCGATCACTTTTTTTCAGTCTTTTGGAAAAATGGCAACGAGCCTGTTACCTCCTGGAAAAAAAAGTACAAGCTAAGCCCACAAGATGTCGACAAAGAAATACAAAAAATACGTGGAGAAAGACATATGGACTCACCTACTGCAGAATCTAGCCTCCAAGCCCTAGAAAAATACTGCCGCAACTTAACTTCTCAAGCACATGCGGGCAAGCTTGACCCTGTTATTGGACGCGATGAAGAGATACGCCGCACAATTCAGGTGCTAAGCCGTCGCACTAAAAACAACCCCATGCTCATTGGTGAGCCTGGTGTTGGAAAAACTGCAATTGCCGAAGGCCTAGCCCAGAGAATAGTCCAGGGCGATGTGCCAGACCCACTTAAAAATAAGCAGCTCTTTATGCTCGACATGGGCGCACTTGTTGCTGGCACCAAATTTCGCGGCGAGTTTGAAGAGCGCCTAAAAGGCATCTTAAAAGAAGTTGAACAGAATGAAGGCAACATCATTCTCTTTATCGATGAGGTTCACACGCTAGTAGGCGCCGGTGCCGCAGAAGGTGCTATGGACGCAGCAAACCTTCTAAAGCCAGCGTTAGCGCGCGGAACACTCCACTGCATTGGCGCCACCACTTTAAACGAATACCAAAAGCACATCGAAAAGGATGCAGCTTTAGAAAGACGCTTTCAGCCCGTTCTCATTAAAGAGCCTAGCGTCGAAGAGGCTATTGCTATCCTTCGCGGACTTAAGGAGCGCTATGAAATCTTCCACGGCGTTCGCATCACTGAATCTGCGATTCATGCTGCTGTCTTGCTCTCATCCCGCTACATCACAGACCGCCACCTGCCAGATAAGGCTATCGACCTAATCGATGAAGCGGCAAGCTTAATACGCATGCAGCTAGGAAGCCGTCCCTTGCCTATCGACACCAAAGAGCGCGAGCTATCCTCCCTTATCGTAGAGCAAGAGGCCCTAAAGCGAGAGGACTCACCTTCAAGTCGCGAGCAGCTACACAAGCTTGATGGCCGTATTGCGAATATCAAAGAGGAGCTTGCCGTCTTAAATAAACGCTGGAATGAAGAAAAGGGCGTTATCACGCAGCTAAAAGAAAAGAAAAATGAGCTAGAAACTCTACGCTTTCAGGAAGAAGAGGCTGAGCGCAAGCTAGATTATCAAAAGGTTGCAGAGCTTCGCTACGCAAAGGCCCCGACCATACAAAAGGAAATAGAGACTCTCGAAACTACCCTTAGAGAAAAGTCAAGCCGCCTCCTTCAAGAGGAAGTGGATGAGCCCCTCATTGCCCATGTAGTCTCTAAGTGGACAGGCGTTCCTGTACAGAAGATGCTTGCTAGCGATGCTGAAAAGCTTATTCAGCTAGAAGCCACCATAGAAGAGCGCGTTGTAGGCCAGGATATGGCTGTTGTTGCTGTATGCGAGGCTATACGCCGCTCTCGCGCAGGCCTTGCCGATCCAAACCGCCCCATGGGTGCCTTTTTATTCTTAGGACCAACTGGTGTTGGCAAGACAGAGCTTGCAAAAGCCCTAGCTGAGCAGCTTTTTAACCAAGAAGAGGCGATGATCCGCCTTGACATGTCAGAATACATGGAAAAGCACTCTGTAGCCAAGCTCATAGGCTCACCTCCAGGCTACGTAGGCTACGAAGAGGGAGGACAGCTTACAGAAGCCCTTCGCCGTCGCCCCTATGCCATAGTGCTCTTTGACGAAATAGAAAAAGCGCACCCTGACGTCTTTAACATCCTACTGCAGATCTTTGATGATGGTAGAATTACAGATGCTAAAGGCCGCCATGTAAACTGCAAAAATGCCCTCTTTATCCTGACATCAAACTTGGGCTCCGACCTATTACTGCAAAAGCAGCAGTCGACAAAGCATGCGCTCACAAAAGAAGAGATTATGACCCTTCTAGACCCAGTAATTAAGGCCCACTTTAGGCCTGAATTCATCAACCGTCTAGATGACATACTCCCCTTCTTGCCGCTTAAAGAGACTGACATGGAAAAAATCGTCCTCATCCAGATGAACAGGCTTGTGAAGCGCCTCTTAGAACGCGACATCACCCTCACCTGGAACGACGAAGTAATCCTATACTTAGCAAAAGAGGGCTACGACCCCTTCTTTGGCGCCCGCCCCCTAAAGCGCCTCATCCAGCAAAAGGTAGTAAACATGCTCTCTAGCGCCATCCTAAAAGGTGAAATCACTTCAGGCCAGGCAATAGAGCTTAACATGAAGAAAGATGATATTGTCTTTACGATAAAGGGAAAGAAAGGATGACGCCTTCGAAAGCCGTTGGTGAGCAGTAAAAGCTAAGGAATGAAATAACAGTAACAGCGTTTAGATTTGCGATGTGAGCCGACGTAAACATCTTCCTTTCGGGCCATCGCCATTACGTAGCACACCTTTGGAATGAAGAAGCTCTACAGCTTCCGCTGAATCTTTCACTTTAGCAGCGCTGCGTTCTACCATTTCTTCTTCAAATTCAGTAAGTACGGCTTCTCGTATACCCTTCTGTCTCCAATTAGACAGCGGATTACATGCTACTGAAATGTTTCGAGCAAGAGCCAGCGCATCTAACAGAGCCTGATTGGCCCCCTGACCCTTAAATGGACTCATAGGATGAGCTGCATCTCCAATTAAAGTACATGGCCCTAATGTAGCCATAATTTTGGTAGTGATTAATTGGCGGTCATAAACTGGATATCCTGTAATCTGTTCGGTCAGAGTGGCTGATACGATTTGAGGAACTGGACTATGCCATTCCTTTACTCTTCGATACGCTTCATCTTTAAGTGCCTGAACGCCTTTTGCACTCAAGGCCTTCGCATCGCTTTCAGCCATTGGAAAGCTAAATTGCCACATTATGGCCTCTTGTGAGTAGGGCATCATGTACATTCTGTCGCAGCCACTTACGGTTTGAAACACGGTGGCGGAGTCCAGTAAGCTGCTTTCGACATCCTTAAGGGGCTCTAAAGAACATATCCCTAAAATTACCACGTAGCCTAAGTAGCGTAAAGGGATGGCATCTTCACCAAGTAACAAGGTGCGTACAGCACTACGTATGCCATCAGCCCCGACCACCAAATCTGCTTTTGCAGACTGGATCTCTCCATTAACCTGAAAGCTTAGCTCTATAGTTTTATCTTCACACTCTTGCAAACCAAGTAATTGGTGCCCCCACTCTACATCATTATCTTTTAATTGTTCAAGTAACTGAAGACGCAAGGCCTGTCGAGGAATATGCACGTTTTTACGCTTAGGAGTTTTATTGTAATTTCCGTGTGTCCTTAGCCCCCACTCAATAATTTCCTTACCTTCTGTGGTGTGCACTACATGACGAGTAGAATGCCCTGCTTCTCTTAAAGAAAATAGACCCAATCCTTTAATTGCGTTACTTGCCTGTTGCAAAGTTAGGCCATAGCCCTGAGCTCGCGCATCAAAACTCCTATCACGTTCGTAAAGGGTAAAGGGGATACCACGATGTAAACATGCTACTGCCAACGCCACGCCGGCTATTCCTGCACCAATTATGGCAATGTGTGGGTAGTTTTCGTCTCTGATTGGGTGACTTGTAGCTGCAAGTAAACCGGAGCCATTGCACTCATCGCATAAATATTGCGTAATCTTCGGCCGAACCGACTCTTTCCCTTCTGCAATATTTTTTTTAAATTCATTGGTAGCTAAGTAATAGCGAAGTTTAGCTTGCTTGCGAAGTTTTAAATTTTTTTTACCATACCCCTGGCATTCAGGGCAGCAAGTCCAATGAGCTTGTGTATTTGTCACTTTATTTCATCTTCTTTTAAAGAACTGTATTATATATTTCAACAGACATTCTTTTCAAGAATAACATCAACAGCGTTTACAAGGCAGGGCCAGGCCTCACAGTATCACTATACTCAAATCTCAGAGGCTTTGGGGCAATCTCTCTGCAATTTTCATCTCCTTTATAACTTTTGCTCAAGCTGTTTGCGGATCGAGACTCTTGTTTGTTCGTGAGGGATGGTGTCGATGATGGCCAAAATTTCTCCCTGCGCAGTCCACTTTGTGCGCATGGTTTTGACGGTGGCTTTAACTATGTTGCAGCATTTAGTGATTTCATTTTTATTAAGATGGGAATAGTGGCGTTGCAGGATTTGGGCAAAGCGCCTGAGTAGGGTAGGCCCTGCGGCAAGCCGCTGCAGTAGCATAAAGGTAACTGCACCTTTCTCTGAAGATAAAGTACGCATCTCAGACATGCTGCGGTTGTCACTACTTGGTAAAACCCCATAAATAAAGAGATAGAGCTGGCAGTAGATTTTAAAATCTGCTTCAAAGATGCGCTCTTTTTCGCAGGCCATTAAAAAGTCACTAAGTGGATTTGAGGGTGGCAAGGTTTCGGGGTCTAGCCCGGAGTCGAGTATACTGCATGTTATCTTTTCAAGAAGTTTGGGAACAATATATTCCTCAAGGATAGATTGATTTTGTCTGATGCGGTTACTTATCCAGTGAAGCATTTTACATTGCTCTAAAAGAAGTGGATTTCCGAAGGTCGGGCTCCATGCAAAAAACCGTTCCAGACACTCCTTTGCATGCAAAATAGCTTGGGGATCTACCTGTTTTTTACGCTCTAGAACGTTACGAAGCAGTTTTGTCACCAGGGTAAAAATAGCCGCCGTTGGGGACTGCTCTAGCCATGTAAATAGCAGCCTGTAATAGATGGTGCGAAAAGGCATTTGGGCTTCTAGTG
>JAYRNE010000070.1:0-10431 GCA_041912355.1 Chlamydiales bacterium | reverse complement strand
GAAAAGTACATAATGGTAGAAAGTACACCGCCACCAGAGATAAGGGGAATGGCTATAGGCACAATGAATGGCTCTTGTGGTATGCGGTCGGCACCATTTGCGTGCTTTGGTGGAAAGATCATGCTTAGGGCAATAAGTAAAAGTACAGTACCACCAGCGAGGCTTATGGCGTAGGGCTTAATCTGGATGATGTCAAAAAATGCCTTTCCAACAAAAAGGTAAAAGAGCGCTAGTAGAAATGAAAAGATAGACTCTCGAAAGAGGATAATCTTCTGCCTTTCAAAGGTGAAGTTTTTAACGAGCGCTACAAATACAGGGGCATTTCCTATAGGATTAGCCACTAAAAAAAGAGCAAGAGCAATTTGCCAAATAGACACGGGAGTTACCTACTGTTTTACTAAAAGTATAATTCTTTAACACAATTCTGACAAAGGACAAAAAGGACAACAATAACCGTTATTTCTGCCCTTTTGGTCCTTCGGCCTTTAAATCGGGGCAAAGCTACTTTGCAAGCGCCCGATAGCTTCCTCGACTGTGGCTCTTGAGGCGAAGCCGCTGACGCGTAAAAAGCCTTCGCCGGCAGGGCCAAAGCCTGAACCTGGTGTCGTGATGATGTGGGTGCGCTCTAATATGGTGTCGAAGGCGTCCCAAGATGATAGGCCAGGCAGCATAGTCCATATGTAGGGGGAGTGCTCTCCGCCGTAGGTTGTAAAGCCAAGCTCTTTAAAGGTTTTTGCAAGCATTATCGTGTTGTCTAGATAGAAGCGCACCTGGGCTTGCACCTCCTGCATGCCTTCGGGGCTCAAGGCAGCTATACCGCCTTTTTGTGAAAGTATTGATGCGCCGTTAAAGAAGGTGGCATTGATGCGCTGCCAGTCTGTCTTTATGTAGGCACCATCGCGGTAGCGAAGTTCTTTTGGTACAACAGTCCAGCCAAGACGAACGCCGCTAAAGCCTGCAATCTTTGAAAAGCTGCCAAGTTCTATAGCAACTTCTTTTGCTCCATCGATCTCGTAGATGCTTTTTGGAACATTTCCTTGCACATAAAAGCTGTAGGCCGTGTCAAAGACGATAAGTATCTTATGTGCCTGAGCAAAAGCTACTATCTCTTCAAGCTGTTTTTTTGTAAATATTGTGCCTGTAGGGTTGTTCGGAAGACATAAAAAGAGTACGTCGGCACCTTTTGCCTTTGTAAAGTCAGGGAAAAAGCCATTTTCTGGTGTGCAGGGTAAAAAGGTGATTTCCCCTCCACGGTAGATAAGCGAGCTATCAAGATAAACAGGGTAGGCAGGATCCTGCACGGCAATCTTCGCGCGCGGGCCAAACAAAAACTGTAGCCTTCCAAGGTCGCACTTGGCACCATCTGAAACAAAGATGTCATCAGCTGGTATAAGACCATTATAGATCGTGCTGCTGATGGCTTCACGAAGTTCTGGTATACCCTGCTCAGGGCCATAGCCTGTGTAGCCTTCTTTTGTGCCTAAAGACTCAGCTGCCTCTTTAAGTTTAGAGGTGATGTAGGGGCCAATAGGCTCTGTAGTGTCGCCGATGCCAAGTCTGATAAGCTTTGCTTCAGGGTGCTTTTGGCTGAAGAGCACACTTCGCGCGCGGATTTCTTGAAAGAGGTAGCGCGTAGCGACTTTATCGAAATGTTCGTTGCGAATCATGAAAAGGCCTCTTGGGTATTTTTGAAGTAGATTTCGTCATCTAGCGTATAGCGGCATGATTCAAAAGCATGCTCTAGTATTTCTATAGACTTACTAGATGGGGGAGTAAGAGGTAGGCGCACATGGCCTGAATCGAGGTTCGCAAGCTGCATCAAGAACTTAATTGGTATAGGGTTTGTTTCAACGGATACTGCCTGCATGAGGGGCTTTATAGCATAGTTCATGGCTCTGGCAAGTGAGAGGTTGCCAGATTCTATTGCCTGCACAAGCTGCACCATCGCCTTTGGTATTAAGTTGGAGATTACAGACATAATGCCGTGAGCGCCAACTGCCATCATTGGCAGCGTCATAGGGTCGTCTCCTGAAAAGAGGCTAAATCCAGAGTGCTTGTGGCAGATCTTTTCTACGATGTCCATTATTTGCTGAAAGTTGTTGTTACACTCTTTTACGCCAATAATATGAGGAAGCTCTGCAATGCGCTGCAGTGTTGACACTTCGAGGTTTATATTGGTGCGTCCAGGTATGTTGTAGACACATATAGGAAGGTTTATCGCATGGCTAATAGCTTCAAAGTGTAAAAAGAGACCTTCTTGTGTTGGCTTGTTAAGGTAGGGGACGATAATCTGGATGGCATCGGCACCAAGGGCTTCAGCACGCTTTGCCATTTCGATGGTCTTTTTTGTGGAGGGCGAGCCGCAGCCTACCATTATGGGGGTCTTTCCTTTTAGCTCCTTAACAGCTGTTGTAATGAGTAGGTCGCGCTCATGATCTTCACACGTTGCAGGCTCTCCAGTAGTGCCAAAGAGCACAACACCATTAATGCCGCTCTTTTCTTGTATATGCAGGAGGTTTATAAAGGGCTTTACGGCAATTTCGCCAGTATTTGTAAAGGGGGTTATGAGGGCGGTGTATACGCCTTGCATTTTGAAGTTCATGTGCTCGCACTCTTTTTAGTTTGTTTTGATCCTATTTTGTCTTCTATCATGTCATCAAGGGTGTACCAGCCTTTTTTATCTATCACCCAGTACGCAGCCTGCAGTGCGCCTTTTACAAAGCCTTCACGGTTACGTGCTTGGTGGGTGAGTGTGATGCTGTCTTCCATTGAGTCAAACACTACTTCATGTGTTCCTGGATGAAACCCTGAGCGGTGAGAAGAGAGGTGTATAGCGTCTAGCTCTAAGCCCTTGTGCTTTTGAATGTCATGTGTGAGTGTGCGTTCAGGATAGTGCTTCATAACCATATTCGCAATGGCCTTTGCCGTGCCTGAGGGGGCATCTTGCTTTTGGCGATGGTGTATTTCTTGCATGCCTACGTCATATTCTGTAAAAGGGCTAAAAAGCTCTGCAGCATAGCTTACAAGCCGTGCATAAAGGGCTACGCCAAGAGAAAAATTGGGGCTCCACAAAAGAGTGCCTTTATTATCATGGATAATTTTCTTAGCCTCTTCTTCGTATTTTTCCCAGCCTGTTGTGCCTACGATAATAGGCTTTTGGTTTTTTGCCAAAAGGCTAATGCGCTCTAAGAGGTCTTTAGATGAAGAAAAGTCGATGGCGATATCGCATCCATCAATTGCTTCTTGGGTAAGGCTTGTATAGCCTCTAGAGGCTCCAGGTATATCTGTTCGTTCATAGGTAAAGTGGGTGTGGACAACACCAGAGACGGCAATGCCAAACTGTGGTGCTAGATGAGCGATAAGTCGCCCCATCTTGCCATAGCCAATAAGAAGTGCTCGCATCATAAAATAAGATTCCTTTCCTCTACATTACCAAACTTACGAGAGCTTTTCCAGTCTAATCATTTTGCAGGGTAATCTTGCTCATCAAGGTGAAATTTGTGTAAGAAACGGCGGATGACAGGAGCAAAGACGATGGCGATTACCACAAGATAAAGTGTGCCGCTAAAGAGTGCATAGCAGCCTGCAAAGATCTTGCCGCTATAGCTTGTTACTTCACCAACAGGCCCCATGCCAGATAGAATCATACTAGCATTTTCAAAGGCGTCAACCCAATGCATCTCAGCAAAATGGTGGTAACCTAACACCCCAACGCCAAGGGCAAAGATGGTAATAAGTAGCCCTATAGCGATATTCTTCGCTAAGCGACGCAAAAATATATGTCGAGGTAGTAGCGGTTTATAGTTATGGTTCATGATGGTTACGTTAGCAGGTATGGTGTGTTATTTCCAGTAAAAAAAAGGACCAAAAGGACGAAAGGACCAAAGGGACCAAAAGGACCAAAACGACAAAGGACCTAAAGGACAACAATTACCATTATTTCTGTCCTTTAGTTCCTTATCGTCTGGGTGACTTTGGTTCTTTCTATTTGCTTGAAATACGCCTCATATGGTATTGTTGATTCTTTAAAGGAAATTATGTTTAATAAGTTAGTCACAATCAGCATTACCCAGATTATTGGTATCCACTATTCGTGGGGGTGCGGACCTATGTGATTAGCTTTAGCTAAAAGTAGGTTTGAATATAAACCGCATCTCCCGAGAGGGGGGTGCGGTTTTTTTTTGCAAAAAAGGGATTTTATGAAAAAAGAAAGTATGTTGTTAGTAAGTACAGGCTTTTGCCTGTTTTCTATGTTTTTTGGATCGGGCAATCTTGTATTCCCGTTACAAGTTGGGGTTGAAAGCGAGGGCCATTACTTTATCGCTTCGCTCGGGGTATTGGCTACTTGCGTGCTCTTTCCTTTGCTTGGAATGTTGGGGATGATGCTCTATCGTGGCGACTTAGGGGCCTTTTTTAGCTGCTTTGGACCACGAGGTACATTTTTATTTTCGCTAGTGTGCCTTGGTCTCATGGGCCCTTTTGGTGTCTTGGCTCGCTGCTTAACGGTCATACATGGGGCGCTTAGCTTGCTTGTGCCCAATGTTACACTTTGGGTGACAAGCCTTGCAATGTGTCTATTAATCTACCTACTAACAGTCAATAAATCGCGCATCGTTTCGATAGTAGGTTCTTATCTTACGCCATTTTTACTTCTTTCTATAGGAGCGATAGTCTTCTTTGCTCTTTATGGAGCTACGTTAGAGGCGCCTGTATCAGGTCAGGCCTTAAGTAGCTTTACAAATGGCTTTTTCCAGGGCTATCAGACAATGGACCTTGTGGCATCGTTCTTTTTTGCACACTTTGTGCTTGCACACCTTGCAAAGCAAGAAAAGAGTGGAACAGCCTTTTTTCTAAAGTCATCACTTATAGCGGCAGCTCTTTTGTATGCTGTCTACTATGCACTTGTCCTTCTCGGCTGGCTCTATGCACCCGAGCTTAGGGACGTGCCGAGTCAGGAGATGTTTGGCCGCGTTGCCATGTATGCACTAGGCTCTTATGGCGCACCATTTGTCTGTCTTGCTGTGATACTAGCATGCCTTACAACAGCAATAGCTCTCACTTCACTTTTTGCAGAGTTTTTGCATAAAGAGGTAAGTGGTCAAAGGCTTGCACCTAAGTGGACGCTACTTGTTACACTTGGCTGTGCCTTTTGCGTATCGTGTTTAGAGTTTTCGGGAATAGCCCGCTTTTTAAACCCGATACTTGATGCAATATATCCTGCTCTTATAGTGCTTACAGTGGTGAATATAGGGCTCCATTATTACGGCCTCAGAACGTCGCACTGGCCTTTTACGGTTACCGTGCTTACAAAACTATGTTGGGTATAATATGAAAAAATTACTGCTTGTTACAGACTTTTACTATGAAGCAAAAGGGCGCGAGTACTTTCGTGAAGACCTAGAGCTTAGTAATTTCCTTAAAAAGCACTACACCGTTGCTATAGCTCATATAGAGGACGCTGAAAGCTTTGTGGATTATGTGGACCTTGTGCTTCTTCGCAATACTGGCCCCCAGATGGTTCATCAAAAGCACCTTGAAGCACTACGACGACGAAGTGACCTTCTCCTTTTTAACGACCTACTAGGTAAAGGTGACATCAAGGGAAAGCGCCATCTTTTAGAACTTTATAAGCAAGGCTATCCTGTGATCCCCACATATACATCTAAAAAGGATGTGCCAAAAGAGGCTCGCTACTTGCTAAAGCCCTTAGATGGAGCAGATTCTTGTGGTGTTAAGGTTGTGGACTGGAATGAGCTTGAAGAGAGCTATTCAGATATGCTCATACAGCCTCTTGTAGACTTTGAGCATGAGGTATCGTTTTACTACATAAACGACAAATTCCACTACGCCCTCTTTGCCCCTAACCCAAAGTGCCGTTGGGAGTTAGAGTTTTACAATGCAAGCGATGCCGACAAGGCTTTTGCCCTCCAATTTGTAAACTGGAATAGCTCTAAGCGCGGCATCCAGCGTGTTGATGCCTGCAGGTTAAAGGATGGAAGGTTACTCCTCATGGAACTTGAGGACTATAATCCCTTTCTTTCCCTAAACCTGCTTCCATCAAGTGTAAAGGAGCAATTTTTGGAAGGGCTTCATAAGGCTCTTGAGGAAAGGTTTTCTGTTTCTTGAAGAATTGTAAATAACTAGACAAAAAGGGGCATCTTCTTTATACCTCATTCTATGAAGTACATTATTTTACTTATGATGTTGGCAGTAGCTAAAATTACTGCCGACGAAGAGGTCCTCTGCCGCAGCCTACACATCCACTACGACATTGACAAGCTTGTAGAAGAACTTTCGGCTGTTGAGGAGTATTATATGCCTCGCCATGCGAAAAGAGATAACTGGACGGCAATACCTCTTCGCAATGCTACAGGAACAAATACTCGGGAAGGTGTAGAGCTACACCACTCTCTTCAAAAGGGCAAGATGCTTCCCTGCTTGGATACTGAATTTCTAGAAATGCTTCCCTATACAGCCTGGATACTTCAAGATATTGCAGAAAGGTTTGATGCTGAAGTTGGCCTTGTTCGCCTTTCTAAAGTAGCAAGTCAAAAGGTGATCTCTCCTCACGTGGATGGTAAAGTCTTTGACCTACATAAGGGCTCGATTTGCCGCCTTCATATTCCTATAGTCACTGGTGAAGAGGTGATTTTTGAAATAGAGGGCAATAGCTACCACTTTGAGCCAGGAACGCTCTACTACACGAACGTCTCCAAAACTCACGCCGTCTACAATAGAGGCGATTTTGACCGAATTCACCTTATAATCGATGTTCAGAAAAACTCTGCCCTACAAGAAGCAATCCTTACTTCTGAAGAAGTTCCGAACTATTGAGCGAAGCTTAAATATAGGGGGGATATTTTCAGCCTGAAGGGCTGGATTATAAAAGCCTAGGGCAACGCCCTAGGTGTACTGTGATCATGAATTGCAGGCTGTAGGCCTGCGTTATAGGAAGTGCTGAAAGTGCGCTTTTTAAGAATAATGGATATTTGCATACACTATTAGGTCGCACCTTCAGTGCTTTCTATAACGCAGGGCTTCACCCTGCATAAAACACATCCACAGCCTACCTAGGGCGTTGCCCTAGGCTTTTATAACCCAGCCCTTCAGGCTGTTGATAGCCAGCCAGACATGTCAGCGTAAAGTATATGGGGTAACCTGCAAAAACGAGTCTGAGGTTTAGCCTTTGCTACACTTTTGCAAGAAGCTCGCTCAATTTGAAGTAGATTCTGCGAGGGTTTTTTTCCAGAAGCGGTTAAGCTTTTCGTTTTGCTCGCTACTTAAGCTTGTAAGAATAACAAGGTTTTCGGAATTTTGGGTGAAGGCAGCCTTTGTCCAGTTGGCAGAGCCCATGATGAGGCACGACTCGTCGATGATAGCCATCTTTTCGTGAAGAAGTCCTAGACGCTGGCTTACAAAGACGTTAATTTTTTCGCGCGTAAGCTTTTGGTAAGCTTTTAGGCTTGTTTTGCGGCTGGAGTCGTTATCCATCACAACCTCTACATGTACGCCTCTTTTATCGGCCTGCACAAGAGCTTCAACAAGTTCTGGGTGCGTAAAGGTGAACATGGCAACCTTTATAGACTTTTTGGCACTGTTTAGGAGGTTGACGACCTTGCTAAGAGCTTTTGTATCGTCGGGCAAAAAGCTTATAGCTAGTGTCTGTTCTTTGCTAGAAAGTACTATGGGCTCAATTTTTTTTGATGCCTTTGATGCTATACCTTGCGCCTTCTCTTCGATTTTTTTAGCAAGTTCTTTAGACTGTATTCCCATAACAATATTGGCGTGTAAATCAAGAGAGTCGCGTGTAAAGTTGCAAGAGCCAAGCCACACTTCAGATTCGTCTATTGACAAGAGTTTATTGTGCATAAGACCCTTTTGGCGCTTTGGCACTAAGGTAACAGATGGGCCGAGTTTACTTTCAGCATCTTGAGTGGCAAGAGGATCGCATACAACAAATACCTTCACACCCTCTTCTGCTTTTTGTCTAAGGGCAGAAATAATTTCTTCATCAGTAAGAGAGTAGATAAGGCATGTTATCGATTCATTTGCCCGCCCTATTGCCTGTTTGTAGGTAGCTCTTAGTGAATCGCCCGCCTGATTAGAGTAAAGGCGGATAGGGATATTTGTTTCTGGAAGTGCCACAGGGGCATCTTGCGCTACATAGTAGACGCCTACAGTGTAGGCCGCTAAGAAAACAAAGATAAACCAAGCGGGAATATGAAAAATTTTCATAGCTCTGATAGTCTCACGAAAAGGAAATATCTTCTAGGTAATTTTCCGTGAGAAAACTTAGCTTAGCTCTTTTAAGGCTCTTGCTGTTATGAAAAATGAAACAAGATAGGCAGTCGTTGTAAGCGGTATTATAGGTAGAATAGTTTTAACGATAATAAGGATATAACGATATGAATGATATAAAAAAAATAGAGGGTTTTTTTGTTTTATCGTTCTTATCGTTATATCCTTATTATCGTTTAGAATGGCACAATCTTGGATATCCTGGTGGTTTCAGGGAAAATACTTTCCCCACTTGGAATCTACTAAAGCTACTGTCTCGGCATCAGCCGCAACTTCGGGGGGGTAGTGGCTCTTCATGCGGGCGTCTACTATAAAGGGGGTAGTGTAGGAAAGGTGATTGTTTTTTACGCCTACGTTGCTAGCGTGTATGTCGCGCGCAGGGTCAAAGCGAGTAAAGACCGTCCACAAAAATTCAAGTGAAGAGCTTGTGGTAGTTTTGGCATCATCTACAAGTATTACTAAAGGCCAATCTAAAAAGGCCTTTTCTTTTGCCAGGCGCTCAATATCAACAACTAGTCCATCTACTACTAGGCAGCCTGCACAATAAGGTATAGCATGTTTAAGAGGTAGCGGAAGCTCACCTGAAAAATGCCTTGGAAGCTTTCGTCTTTCGCGCCCGGTGCCAACAAGAACAGCTTTTGAGCCGTGGTTCAGTTTGGGGCCTGTATAGTCAAGAGTGTCATTAGCGGTCTTTGAGAAGATATAAAATCCTGTTTCGGGAGAAAACCTTGCGAGTACAGTTTCTAAAAGTGTTTTAGAGTCGCGAAGATCAATATCTTGATCTGTAATAATTAAAAATTTAGTTAACGAAAGCTGGCCTTCACCAAGAATTCTAAAGGCAGCGGACAACGCCTCCTTTTCATAGCGCTCTTTAACAATAGCAGCGCCTAGCGGGTGAAATCCTGTCTCCCCATAGGTGTGAAGAGCTTTTACCTGGGGCATAACAAGGGGAAAAAGAGGTGAGAAGAGCTTTTGGAGGTAGTTTCCTATGTAAAGATCTTCCTGAATGGGCTTTCCTACTACAGTAGCCGGGTAGATAGCATTTTTGCGGTGATAGATTTTTTTGCAGTGAAAAACAGGAAAGTCGTGAGCCAGGCTATAGTAGCCAAAATGGTCTCCAAAAGGGCCTTCAAGGCGCCTTTCGTGCGGTGTCGCAAATCCAACAAGGGCAAAGTCACAAGCTGAAACAAGAGGGTGTGGATGGCCTTCAACAGTTGTTGTAGCAAGCTTTTTTCCTTGAAGCAGCGATGCAAAAATAAGCTCCGGCACATTTTCAGGAAGCGGCGCAATCGCTGATATCGTAAGCGCAGGGGGGCCGCCTATGAATATCGTAACCGGAAGGTTTGCATTTTCTTCTTCTGCGCGGGCAAGGTGAAAGCCTCCGCCCTTTCCGATTTGAAAGTGCAGTCCTGTAGTTTCTTTGTCAAAGCGCTGGATGCGATACATCCCTAAATTATGTGAATTGCCCCAAGCTGTGTAGACAAGGGGGAGTGTAATAAAGTGGCCGCCATCATCAGGCCAAAGCTTGAGTAGTGGGAGTGCTTCAAGATTAGCTGGGCTTATGGCGCATTCTGTGACGGGGCTAGAACGTTCTTTTTTTAGACCTAGGCTAAAAAGGCGTTTAAGCTGGCTACGCTTTTGCCACAGATGGCTAACTTTTGGTGGAAATGGCCCTTGGGCAAGTTCTACAAGTGTTTTAATAAAGGCTTCTGGCTCCTCGCCAAAGGCAAGCCTCATCCGATTGTCAGAGCCAAAGAGGTTAGTGACGACTGGAAATTGGGAGTTTTTTACGCGATGAAAAAAAAGCGCTTTGCCGCCTTGAGCGACAACGCGCCTGTGAATTTCTGCAATTTCGAGCGTGGGGTCAACTTCTTCATAGATGTGAGCAACTTCTTGTTCAGCATCGAGCTTCTTTATGAAGCTATGAAGGTCGTACATTACACTTTTTCGCCGCGATTACGAAGCTCGCGCACTGTCTTAGCAATGCCATTTTTCTCGATTGTGCGCATAGAGATTGTTGAGAGGAGAAGCGTAATAAAGCGATTTTCCTCATGCAAACAGATGCGCTTAAGCTTAAGGTTGGGGTTAAATACGCGCTTATTTTTGCCGTTAACTTTAAGACCGATACCCTTT
>JAYRNE010000069.1:0-8738 GCA_041912355.1 Chlamydiales bacterium | reverse complement strand
TTTGGTCCTTTCGTCCTTTTAGTCCTTTAAAAGACGACACCCCGGAATTTTGAATAAACTGGGCAATGCTAAGGCCTCAATCCAAAGCGCTGAAAGGGAAGTCTTCGAATGTTAGATGAAGCGGGGTATTGTAAAAATGGCAAAGAGCGTTGCGGAAAGTCTCCGCCCTTTTCGGAAGGCCTTTTTCAGAGTAGGCTCTTACCTGTTCATGGACCGCCATTTTAAAAGCGAGAGTATCAGCTTCTTTCCCATTCAAGTTGTCTATACTTACACGAAATCGAAAATTTGCAGCCTTTGAAAGAATCCATTCCATAGCTTGAGGCTTTACTTCAACGCTTTGAAAAAGCTCTTGCTCTTGTTCTGAGCGCCCATCTGGCACATACCAGTAGCCAAAATCTACCATCTTTCTCCGTGCCTCCCCAGCAATTAGCCAATGAGCACATTCATGTAAGGCACTTGCAAAAAAGCCGTGAGCAAAAATCAGGGTATTATGAGGCCTTGATTCATCTTGAGGTAGATAAAGAGGCTCATCATCTCCTTTAACAAGCTGCGTGTTATAAGCTGTAAAAAAACAGCTATGAAAAAGCGTGATCAAATCTTGATAGTGATGCATGCCAACAATGATAGGCTATCGGAGCTTTATTTCCACTTGATAAATAAAATTCCATTTTTTAGAGTTATGATGCCAACAACAGAGGAGGCACTTAATGAAAAAATTTTTGTCCGCATTATATCTTTCTGCATTGGGAATATGCTCGATACAAGCTTCCCATCATGCACCGAGACACCAAGAAGAGACATCAAAAGACTGCATATGCTGTGTTAAAGAATGTGAAGCATGTGGCGATCTTTGTAAAGCATGCACAAAAGCCAAAAAAGGCTGTGTAACCATCCCTCAAAGAACACAAACCTACTTTGTGGGCGATCCTGCATGTTCTAGCCAGACAGAAGTAGTTCCAGAAGCGCAACTTTTTTATAGAGCGCAAGGAAAGTACAACCAAGATAAACCAACAATCGTATTTATTCACGGCTTTGCTGAAGCGGGTGATGTATGGCTTTGCGCCCAAAATGAACTCTCAAAGTGCTACTACACGATTGCAATGGATCTACGCGGCAACGGAAGATCAACAAAGACTCCAGGAGACTCAGAAGAAGGGGGCATCCACTATACTCTAGAGCTTAATGCAACCGATGTTCATGTGCTTTTACAAACACTTGGCATTACAGGCGACATCATCCTCGTAGGCCACTCAATTGGTGGTGCATATGCAATGAAATATACCCTCTTGTATCCAGATGAAGTAAGCCGCCTCATTGTAACAGGCACATTCCCAGTATTCCAAGTTCCAGACTGCGCTCTAGAGCCTGATTGCGATACAGAATGCTACAACCCCTTCACATGCCAAGAAGGATTCTGCGATCCTTTCGGAACACCATCATCCACAGTAGGTGCATTAGCACTGCCACTAGTTGAATGCCTTACAAATGGCGGAACTGATCAAGCTTGCTTAGGAGAGTGGGGAGCACTTATTGCACCTCTTTGGTATAGCGACTCTTGTCAAGCTGAGCTCCAGCCAGCAGAAGCTAACCTTGTGAATGTTATTCAGTCAATGACGCCATCAATTATCTTTAGCATATTCACAAATGCAGCTGCTGAAGACCAATCATCTGAGCTCTCATCCATTACAGTGCCAACGCTTATCACCCAAGGTACAGCCGACGTTATTGTAAATCCTGGCAATGCTGAGCTTTTACATAGCCTTATACCAAACTCTGCCTTGGTGTACTTTCCAGATAGAAGCCACCAGATGCACGTGACAAGCTATAAGCAGTTCGATAAACTTATAAACGAATTTATTAACGTATGTTCGTTCCCAGAATCAACAATTGTATTTGATCAGGGATGCTGCATATGCCCACTAGTTCAACCTATCGACTTTTCAAGAGACGCCTGCTCACCTCCACCTCCTCGCCAAGCTCCAATAAAAGCTGCCGCAGGGAAAAAAAAGGCAGCATGGCATAAAGCTCCAAAGAGAAATGGCCACGTGTATAAACACTAACCATATCACTAGCACTCTGGGGGGGCACCCCCCCAGACTCGAGTTTGGACATTTGTAGAAGTATTGCTGCACATGCTGTATTGGGGGTGAACGTTCGGGCACGGGCACGAGTGCATGAAGCTTCTTGTGAAAAGATGACGAGAACGGTATATTTCCGCAAAAACGTTATGCACTCGTGCCCGTGCCCGTGACCGAGCCCGTGCCCGAAGGCTTTACATCTAAGACGTTCCGCATAAAAATACCTGGACCTTTTTACAAATGTCCAAACTCGAATCTGGGGGGGCACCCCCCAGAGTCCTTACGACCCTAAGCGTGCCTTAACAAGTAGTTCTGTATATTCAAGTATTGTGAAGAGCTGGTCTTCATGCTGAATCATGCTTGATCGCTTCTGGCGAAGGGTACGTAATAACTCTTCAAGATTCAGGGATAGCTGTGAAAGAGCGTCGATGTCTACAACCCTATTGAGAAGTGCCCTAATGATTTGGCAGGCAATAAGAGTGCCGGTTCTGCCAAGACCAAGCGTACAGTGAACAAGCGACTCTCCATCATGGGCTTTTTCAAAGTCAGCAATTATTTCGATGAGCGTTGAAAGCATAGTAACATCAAGCCCATGCCCATCTTCCCAATCCACCTGTATGTGATGGACAGTATCGCCACCAATTTTTAAAGTACGCTCTGTTATTGGATACTTTTCATGTTTTGAATAGCCTGTACACTCTACAACTATTTTATCTGCCCTACTTCCAAACACTACCTCGGTGCCCTTTCCGGGTGGATAATAAGGAGGAGTTCCTTTACTTGGTGTTTTTACTTTTACTATGAGTGGAAGCTTTCGGGCGTATCTCCAAAAGGCGAGTATCTCCTCACTATTCTGAGGCTCCTCTGCCGCAATGCGCATGCGATCAGGACATTGAATAGGGCTTGCCTTAGCTAAGCCTTTACAGACATTATGCTCATAGACAGCACTCGTACTTCTTAAAACAACCCAGTTAGAAACTTCATCCCCACCCACCTCTCTTAAAAATTGAGAAAGTTTAGGTAGATCCCATTCACTTTTCTTGAGAGATGCAAGAGGGTAAGAGTGTGCTAACGCTTTTTCTTTTGTAAGCACCCCATCAAAATTTTGTCTGAGAACTGGAGCTGGTGGCGCCGGCGGCGTAAGCGCTATTTTTGGGAATCCTGCCTGCACAGCTCTTAAATTTTTAACAGCTGCCAATCCCCCTTCTGCAACATTCAAGGCAGTAAGCGTGGGAGTCCCCTTAAGAAATTCTGTAAGATCAACAGATGGACAAAACGAGTTATAGCTAGATCCTTCAAATGATAGATGTATTAAAGGAAGACCTCGAATAGTTGATAAAAACTGACGGCTGATATTGGCTTTTGTTATGGTAAGCGACTCTAAAGAGGGCCTTTTGGACGTATCATCAAATCCCCATACGTAATAACAGGAGCTCACACTAAGTGACCGAAGAGCAATATGTCGAAGCTTTGTACAAGAGCTAAACCAAGTAAAGTCAACCCCCGCTTTCATATCAAGAGCAACGTCTAAAACGACAACTTCGCCAATTTTTGTTGAAAGCCATTGAAGCCTTGATGGGACTATTGGCTCTTCTACTACAAGGTGTGTTGCCTTGCCTAACTGCCCTTCAAAATTGTCAAGGGAGGCCCCTCGTGGAATATATAGCGATACTGGATTTATGTGAAGTTGGATAAAAGCGGTAGTTAATTGCTGCATTACACCTCTAAAACAATTAATAGATTATACATTAGCTCGCAGCCTGACGAACCCTGATTTAGTAAAAAGCTGGACGAAATGTATGATCGTGGCAGCGTCTAGTGAAAGACCTAATAGATGTGATGAGCTTCCCGTATTAGCAAAGCTATAGAAATTATATGCACCAGTCGCTGTATGCAAAGCAAAAAGTGCTACTAATCTATCATACTGCATGCTCTTTTCACCAGCAGCAAGAGCTCTTACCTTCTCAGGATTAATACTCCAGATATACGTAGAAGAAGCAGCCTTTAAGGCCCATTCGTGTCCTGCCAAAAATAGCCCCAAGGCAGAAATAATAGGTGCTGCTATATAGGCTTTAGAAACTGGCTCACGAATTTGTAAAGGAACCTGTGCTGTAACAGGCACGAGTGTTTCAGTAAGCGCGCATATCGGCCGGCCGATAATATCTGTAGCATCATGTATCATATTTATTGCTTTAGTATACCAACTAGTATTATTGCCTATAGCAGTCATAGAAAGCTCCAATTAGGTAATGCCACTATAATACACAAAGGATATAACAGCAATGTTAACTGAGAGCCTCTAGTACACATCCTATTTCCTTGTCCCAAACCAACTAGTTAGTGTATATTTTTTATGACAGGTGAATTCAAGCAACAATTAATTATGGCATTTTTATCTTTACAGCAGCAGGGCGCACTCTTTGCTATTGGCTCAGGACTCTCTTATGGCTTAGTTGGCTATTTTGGTGTTTCATTTATCCAAGAGGGATTTTCGGTTTCTTGCATGCTCTTTTGGCGCTTTTTTATTGCCACTTTTTGTATGCTGCCACTCTGCAAAAAGGTGCTAACGCGCGATGCCATTTGGCTTTTTGGCTATGGCCTACTCTTTTATGGCCCCTCGACTACACTCTACTTTATTGCAAGTGAGTACATTGGCACAGGGCTTGCCATGGTGCTGCTCTTCACCTTCCCAGCCATGGTTATGGTAATTAATAGCATCTACTATAAAGCAAAAATTCGCAAACTCTACTACGCTGCCTTTATTTTAATGCTATTTGGCATGTGCTTTCTTACCCGCCCAGACAGTGTAAATTTTGAAATTTATGGAATTGGCCTTGGACTCCTTTCAGCACTGCTTTACGCCTTCTACATAGCTGCTTCAAAGCATGTTGCTGTTGAGCCAAAACTCTCTACCTGCACGGTATCAGCAGGCTGCATGATGACAGCACTCATAGTCTCCCTTTACGAGGGCAGTTTTGCTATACCCCTATCATATACATCGTGGCTTGAGATAAGCGCTATGGGGCTTATTTCTACCGCCATCCCCATACTACTTCTTTTAAAAGCAATGCAGTACATAAGCAGCGAAAAGGCCTCTATGCTCTCTGTATTAGAACCTGTTTTTGTTGTACTTTTCGGCATACTCTTACTTGGCGAAGAAATACAGGGCCAAGAATTTTTTGGCATTTTAATTATCCTTTCTGGCGCCCTTCTTACCCTGATGCCTGATTCCAAAACCGCTCCAGAAAAAGCCTAATTTCGTCTCATATACAAAAATGAATGCATGATTTTTTAGTTTACAAATATTACGTAATTAGATATTTTTGTTACTTAATATATTGTAAAGGGGGCCTAATTGACAGCTATTACTTTTATTAAAGAGCCGCCATATGTTGTAGATTTTACTCAGTTTCCAAAATCCTCTCTTAGATACGAAGAAGAGACTATTAAAACGGTAGCTCTAAAAGCGTTAAAGCTTATTCCCGTTATAGGCACCTCGTTTGCAAAGGCAGCCTATACCACGTTTAGCTATGCAGGCACCTCTTTTAAACATATTGTTTTAGGATTTTATGGCAGCTGGAGCAACTTTCGCCCCCCCTCTGATTTTTACTTTGTAGTCTTTAAAGTGGCCTTCTGGGCTTTAAATTTAGTATGGGGAACACTTGCCACAACATTCCGCTTAACAAGCCAAGAGCTTGCACCACCTTCTAGTGAATTCTTACGCCACTATGCTAATGATGGAATTGATATTAGCCATATTAAAACAAATAAATCTGGAATCGATGTCAGCGCTGTTAGCCCAGATGTTCAAGTGGCAACCCTTGCCCAAATTTATGATGAAATAAACTTTGATAACCCTGATGAGCCTGGCTACATGAAAGAGACGAGCAGGCAAGAGTATTCAACTATTTACTCTAAAGAAGCTCTCAAAGAATCTTTAAGGAAATTTATCAAAAATGTAAATGAGCGAGTTGCCTTCTTAGGCACTCCACCACAACATGACACGCCACGCCTGATGGCATTTTATCAGCAAATTGAAAATGCCGTACGCTTTGCTATTCATAAAAGCAATCAGGATATTGCCGCATTTAAGGCAAAAAATGGCCAAGGGCCCTACGAAGAGGAGGCCCTAAGGACCTATAAAGGCCTCTTAGAAGATAGAGCACGCATTGCTATTGATTTAGCAATCAGTGGCAAACACTGTGGAGCCCGCTTTATGGGCGAAGCTATGACGGTATATGAAAACGCCAAGGGAGTAGACGGCGAGCTTGGAGGGACACTTCAGGAAGCTATAATTGAACTTCTTGCACAAAAGCGCTACTCGATTGCCAAGCAACATATACAAATGCATTTAGGAGCAGACACTCACGCCTTTAATAAGTATATGGCAAACTTAGGAAGCATCTTGGGACTACCGGGAACAGAGCATATTATCGAACATCTAGATACAAGTTTGGATAGAGATAGATTTCTTACACTCTTCTTTAAAACCTACACCGTTGACTTTATCATCACTACAATTCAAGATGAAATTAAACGCTCGCAAGTCTTTCGCGAAAAGATTACAGACTGGCTCATGGATCAGTCTAAAGAGTGGAAGCAAGAAGAATATAACAAAAATAGTGCGGCCATTACCACCGCTGCTCAGGCAGCAATCAGCAGCCCTGTTCAAGACAATGAAAAACTGACTCTTTTTACACAGCTTGTCGAACACCTCAAAACAACAAAAGCTCACTTACCAAAACTTGGCGAGTCGTGGGATGACTACATCACTGACGTCTTTACCCTCCCTGAAGTGAGAAGTTGGCGCGATAGCCAATTTGCTATAGCTGGACTTGCCCCTATGCAAGCATTAATGCAAAGAAAACAAAAGCTTGAAGATTTAAAAATTCTATGCAGCGAACCCCTTCCTATAGGCCAAGAGCTAGAAACGCTTAAGAATAAAGCCCCACATGAGCTTTTAGATGAACTTATTAAGAGAAGTCAAATACGTGTAAAAATAGACAAGGTGCGCGTAATTATTCCCCTTGCACCAGAAACCATTCTCCGTATTTTTGCAAACCCCAACCTTCTTCAAGAGGCAATTTCAGGTAACCAGAGCCAATCTCAGAGAACTGAATTTTTAGAGCAACTTGCCGAAAACCACTTAGTTGAATTTGACCAAAAAGGCATATCGCCAGCCCTTATGGAATGGCTAACAGTTTCACAAAAAATATTTTCACGACAAGAACCTATGGGGGTAGCATGAGTGTAGCTTTTATTAACGCGGTGACAACGGCATATCCCTATCCAGAAGAGACTGCCGAATGGGTACAAAAAGCATTAAGGCCTAACGACGATAGAGCGTCTATCGAAGAGCAAGCAGCATCGCTTCTTGACCAGATAGAAGAAAAAAATCCCCGCACTGACAAGACGAGATATCAATTTAATCATGAAGCCACGAATCGCGAAAAATTATTAACCACAATTTTTCAGCTTAGCTTCAAGGCAAAGCCTGATTCAATTATCGACGCTGCAACGAGCTATTCTCCAGAAACTCCCTACTATCCTAAATGGAAAAAAGTATGCTTTATCCAAATTCCCAAAATTGCAGTAGAGGTACTTAAAAACCCTTTGTTTCAGCTTGCTGTCGTGATAGCGTCTATGTATTTTTCATATAAAGCTTGCCACCTTGCCTATAGGGCGACTGTCTCTTTAGTAACAAAAATAGCACCGGAGATAATCACGAGAGCACCACGCATTCTCACGCAAGCAATAAATACGCTCTCATCCCTTTCAGCGTGGGTACATAAAAATAAAGGCACACTAGCGATTGGCGCCCTATTAGTCCACCAAGTAGCAACACGTGCCATAGAAATTCCCTATCTATCGCCGCGGCTTCGCAGAATCTCTTTAACTCAAGTAATTGGATCACTTGTAACAATCGTTTTACTCCCTCAAACCATCTCCTCTTTCGCCCTCTTTACTGCATTAGAAGTTTCACGCTTTGCTGATACGACCTGCAAAAACCTCGCGAACAGCATTAAGTCAAAGGTGAGTCAAATTGATAGTGCAAGACTTGCCCTTTCTAAAGAAAAGGTCTATGCGGTTTGGAAAAACCTTACCGAATTGGCTCGTGCAGTTTAGGCTTTTTCTATCTAAAACCCTTTTGCACAACTTAAAAAAGACAACCTAGAACTATACCTAAAAGGCGCCCCCATGCTACAGTACTACACTTTAAAGGTATCTTATGAAAGATCTCGTTACTGAAATTACCATCTCTTCAAGCCCAGAGAAAATCTGGCAAGTTCTTACTGATTTTCGCAACTACTCAAACTGGAACCCCTTCATAAAAGCAATTGAAGGAGTATGTGAAGAAGGAAAAAAAATTTCCATAAAAGTTGAAGTCCCAGGCTCTTCCGCCATGACAATTAGCCCTGAAATTCTCAAGGTCATTCCTCAACAAGAATTGCGCTGGAAAGGCAAACTTTTTATCACAGGTCTTTTTGATGGCGAACATATCTTTCAGATACGTGACAATCACGATGGCACCTCTTTATTTATCCAAAAAGAACGCTTCTCTGGCCTTCTTATCCCCTTTTGTAAAACCATGATCGAAACCCACACAAGAAAAGGGTTTGAACTTATGAATGCGGCCTTAAAAGAAACGTGTGAAAAAAG
>JAYRNE010000068.1:0-6661 GCA_041912355.1 Chlamydiales bacterium | reverse complement strand
GATACCGCAAGAAAAACTGGAGATTGCGGTTGACCAGTAAAAGCTGAAATAGGATTAAATGCAGTAATCCAAAAACGCTGTGAAACTTCATCCCATATAACCCAAGGATCGGTCAGAAGTTTAAGTGATTCATTTATCGGAAACTGCTCCGGCGTCCATAGCTCATCTACAAATGAAAAGACTGATATCTGTTCAAGAGATTTCTTATTGTAAATCGCCATACTTGAGTTCACACAGAGTATGATCCTATCTTCACCAACAGCAAGAATTGAGTCTGGTACAGTTAATGGGCCGTCAGATTGAAGCGTAGCTTCTTGAGTTAAACTCAACAACCCAGGCAACTTTGCGCGCAATCCTAAGTCGATATTATTTTTGATTTTATGATGTTCATGCTCTTTATGATTTATCTTATGCGTTAGTGGTACGGCGAGAGGCTTTGTAGCCAGCGATCGTCGTACTACTTTAGGTGTTTCTTTTTTTGCGTTGTGTTGCACAGCTGCAACAAGTGATCCATTCACAAAGAAAAGACTCGCAAGTATAGCTGCAGAGGCAAATAAATACCCTCTCAAAATCATATAATTTCTCCCTTGGTTAATTGATCATGCTTAAACTACACTCTCAAGGCATCTACCAAAACGACTTTTCTGCAAAGTAAATATAGTTATATGCATGCATGCTGATTCTAAACAACGCCAGTTTTTAAGTGCAACGGTAAAGTAAAAGTAAAAGGGGCCGGGCTCTGCGATTATGCGATTTGTGTTGCAACCCCTCTGTTTTTTTACAATATTATCCTGAATGCGAAAAAGCGCTAATGCAGGTCGAGCAGCTAAGAATGTTAGATTACAGGACATCGTTGATGAGTTAATAAGTAAAATCGCATAATCGCAGAGCCCGGCCCCTTTCATTTCTTTTATGAATACCACAGTTAAAGGGGCCGTTACTTTCTAAGAGGCTTTGTTCTTGCAGAGCAACCTTGCATCAGCATATACTTCATGGTATGAACCTCAAGCTATTTGATGAAGCCTTTCCACAATTGAACAGTAACATCGCACGGTGCGATTAGCGGATATCTTATGGTATATGGGAACCGGCCTGTAGAGGCGGCGTCATTTATGATTTCTTTACTTAGTAGGTATTAAATGAACAGCGAAACATGGGGCCTTTTACTTCCAGTTGCATCACTTATCCATACTGCCGAAGAATACTGGTCATTCGATGAGTTTCGGCAAGCCTTTTTACCCTCTCAGGATCAAAAGTTTCAGAAGCGTAGCGTCTTCGCAGGGGCACTCATCATAATAACCCTGTTTATTGCTGCTATTGCTCTCTCTAACTATTTAGTTGGGGGCAAGATCTTGCAATTCCTTACCACCCTTATCGCCCTTGCCCTCCAGCTTAATGCCATACAACATCTATTTCTCTCTTCTTGCAAAGGAAAAATAGTTCCAGGCACCTTATCAGCCGTTTTGGTGGTTATACCCTCTTGCCTGCTCTATCTTATGCAACTAAAAAACGAAATTCATTACACAACTTTTGACATCATTCTTTGGTCAATTCTTGCTGCAATTTTGATGTATGCGACTATACAAATTAGCTTACGATTGGGATACCTCATAAAGCCCCTGTAATATATAGTTTGAGGTATGATTAATCTACGTTCTGATCCAAAAATACGAGATTTTTTTGATTATATTGCCCGCTGTGATAAAGACTGGGAGGGCCTTTCTTTAGATGAAATACGCACAAGAGATACTGCGTACATTAAAGAAAAAGTGCAGCCCGTCATGGCTGTCGAGCACATTGAAGATATAGTAGTTCCCGAGAGTGGCATACTGCTACGTATTTATACACCCCGCTCTTCACAAAAAAACCTACCCGTTGGCGTCTATTTTCACGGCGGCGGCTGGGTGCTTGGTAGTGTTGAGCAGGCCGATCACGTCGCCCGCATCCTAGCAAACAGCGTTGAGAGCATTATCGTATCTGTGGAATATCGCCTAGCTCCAGAATTTCCCTTCCCAGCTGGCTTGAATGACTGCTATAAAGCAACATGCTGGGTAGCAAATACGTTTACAAGCAATAAGCTGTTTGTCATTGGAGAAAGCGCTGGAGGCAACTTAGCTTGTGCAGTTGCTCTCATGGCAAAAAACAAACAAGGCCCAAAGCTGGAAGAGCAGATACTCCTCTACCCTGTCATCACAAGCACACTTGATGATGAAACATATGCGAAAAGCCCTGATCAGTATTTTATTACGAAAGATACCATGCAGTACTTCTGGAACATGTACCTCAAAAATCCCGAAGATGCCAAAAACCCTTACGCCTCTTTAGACCTTGCAGACCTTACAAACCTGCCTCCAACGCTTATTGTAACAGCAGAATATGACCCCCTAAAGCCAGAAGCCGATGCCTTTGCAAAACAGCTAAAAGCCGCTAAAGTGCCCGTGAAAGAGCACTGTATACAAGGAGCCGTTCACGGCGCGCTCTTTATCCCCCCTTACGATACTGCCCAAAAGTACGCGTGGGTGAAGGAATTTAGCCGCTAATAGACAAGAATAAGAATAAGATCAAAAAACTGGGTCAAAAACTGAAACTGGGTCAGTTTATGACCCAGTTTAAATGTGCATGCATCAACTGTGCGAAATAAGGCTCTTCTTTAGCCATAAAAGAAGTTCATCATCAAGAAGGTAGCTTACGCCTGGGGTTGTTCGCTGGAAGTTATAGGTTACTCCACGCCCATCTGGTATATAGCCGAGCTTTATATAAAGCCTTTGGCTAGAGCCATAGTCGGCATATAAGCCAACGCCGATACCTACCTCATTATAGCCTTTTTGCAATGCAAGAGCCTCTAACCACCCAATAAGATGCCTTCCAAGACCTTGTCTACGATGCTTTTCATAAATCCAGATGTCATGGATCTCTGGAATATCTACAAAGTGGGGATATTTCGACTTAAGTAAAAGACTGCCGTAGCCTAAGAGCTCTTGTCCCTTTCTAACTATTGCCACGGTGCGGATGCCCTCTTGCTGTTCTTCAAAGTAGCTTTGCCATTTTTCTTGTAGTGCTTGAGGAGTTGTCCAAGAGGGACAATAGGCAAAAGATATAGTCTCTATATCAGCCTCAACCATTTGACTTATGCTTACCATAATTCTCTCTTTTAGAGCCTCTAGAATAGGCTCTTAGACGATTGTCATCAAGCGATTTGCAAATGGCTTGTAGGATTTACCATCCAGTATACGGAAATGAAAATAGCTGATAAAATCAGCAAAATGACCACAAATGAAGAGCTAAAAGTAGTTGTAGATTACACTCCGAGCGAAGCTGACAATGCTGTTGTAAGCGAAGGCATCATCGCCTCTAATGCACGCATTCTTGGCGAGCGCGACACCCCTTTTTCAATTTTTTTAAAAGATGATGCAGGCACCGTTTTCGGTGGAGTACAGGCCTACTTAGATTCTGAATCTGTCTATATAGACACATTGTGGGTTGAAGAAAAGCATCAGAATAAAGGCTACGGCACAAAACTGCTTGCGGCAGTAGAAGCTGAAGCAACTAAAAACAAGCGACACTACATAACAGTAGATACTTTCCACTTTCAAGCAGAGGCCTTTTACTTGAAAAATGGCTTTAAACGCCTTGGCGAAGTAAAAAACTACTGGCTTGGCCACTCAAAAATCACCCTTAGAAAAGAACTATCCCTTAAGGATTTTCCTTCATAAACTGCTTGAAGGCATTGACATTAGGGGCACCGGATGCTCTGATTGCGTCGTTACGGCCCTGAACGATCTTCGGATCAGAAATGGCCTGAATTTTTGCGTTGGAAATTGTGTATATCTTTTGTACGCGGGCCTCGCGTCGTGAAATAAAGGCATCGATTGCAGCGGGAATTTCTTGCGTTGGCACTCCCCTCTTAAAAAGCTCCTGAATAACATAGGCATCCTCAAAGGCCTGTGCGGCACCATTTTGAAGCATAGGACCAAAGGCATGGGCTGCATCACCAATAAGAAGTATGCGAGAAAAGCCATCTAAAGAAAAGCGTACAGAGTGGCTTTTTTCCATATGGTGTATGTAAAAGCTCGTCTCGTCGAGGTTTGAAAAAAGCGTTGGCATATACCCTGCAAACGATCCAAAAAGCTCTTTAAAAATAGATTGTGGGCGCTCTTGCTGCTGCTCGTAGAGCTGCCCATACAAATAGAGCTTATTACCAGGTAATGGATATAAAAGTGCTGTGCGATCAGCCCCTAGCATATACACAGGCACATTAAAATCATCGGGAGCATCAACTATTGCACGCCACACAAGTAAACCCAAAAATTCTGGCTTCTCTTGAGGATGGACCTTTTGCCTTAAACTAGAACGTATGCCGTCGCAGCCTATAACGAAGTCGTAGCTTTTTGATTGATCATCTGAAAATAGGATATTGACCTTCCCATTACTTTCAGTAAAGTCGACAATATGTTTATTTGTCCAGATAACCGTTCGAGGATCTAGGGAGGCAAGCAGCATCTTCTGAAGACCATCACGGCTTATTGAATAAAACTGCGCACCATCAAGATGTATGTTGCTAATAGGCTCTTCAACAAGAAGGCTGCCAAGATCATCTGTAAACTGCATTTTTTCAATTTTACGGGCATAAACACTTACGGGTATACCAATCCTTTCTAATGCCCAGCTGCCATTAGCAGGAATCGCTATGCCGGCACCTTCAGCCCTCATTACCGCCTCTTTTTCGATGACGTCAGGATAAATTCCACAATTTTGTAAGGCTTTTGTGACCGCTAACCCAGAAGGCCCCGTGCCTACAACTAAGACAGAAAGAGAGGTGCTAGATGCAAAAAGACTACTCATAAGCATGACCACTAATAATAGGGTAAAATACATAAAAAATACTAAAAAAGCAAAACTTATGCCAGAGCAACTCTAAAACTTCAAGATTTTAATGTGGCCCGCGTCGTATGATTATCCTAAAAACGATATATGGAATACATAATAGGCTCAGCTGAAAATGGCCAACTAGAAAAACTACAAGATGCGATCACCGATTATAATGTTCAGGTAGCAAAAGAGCTTCCGAGAGCTCATCAAGAGCGGCTTGACTTTACAGCACGTGACATCCATGGCAGACTTCTAGGAGGGATCCAGGCATACTATGTCAACTGGGGCATCTTGCACATAGAACTTATTTATGTGTATGAAGAATTTCGGAATCAAGGAATTGCTTCAGAGCTTTTACAGCATGTTGAAACATTTGCAAAAGGATATGACTGCTACCTTTCGCAGCTAGACACCTTTGACTTTCAAGCAAAAGATTTTTATCTAAAGCACGACTATACCATTTTTGGTCTGCTAGAAAATGCCCCAAAAGGTCATTGTCGCTACTACATGAAAAAGGATCTTTGATCCTAGCTCTACTTACGCCTTCTCAAATAAGGCTAGCGATATGTACTCAATATCTTTAGAAAGGAAGCGGCCAGAGGAAACCTCTAGCCGCCTTTTTATTGTTATGACTTGTTGAGGATGATATCCGCAACAGCTTCACCAACGACATATGCCCCGCGAGATGTGTTAAAGGCATGCAGCCACGGTGTTACGTAAACACTTGTATCTGCTACGCGCAGATTATCAACGCCAAATACGCGAAGGCGAGAGTCTAAAACACTATTCTTATGAATGCGTTTTCCATTTTTGCCTGTCGGGCCCATCTGGCATGTTCCTGACATGTGGTGACCAAAAGATGACCAAAGCTGGATATAGCGTATCAGATCATCTCTTGTTACTACATTAGGACCAGGAAAGAGCTCCCATGGCTGATCAGCAAGACCATAAGTAGCTTGAAGCGGAGCCATAATTTGGCGGATCTGCAATACCATATCTGCCATACGGCCGAGGCCCTCTATATCTTGCCAAAGCTCTTCGTGAATAATAGGAGATTGGCGAGGATCGCTACTTGCTAGGCGAATCGTTCCCTTCGTTTTATTGGGAATAAGGTTTTCAGTAAGCCATGAAAGAAATACTCGTGGATTTACCTCTTCGCCCACTGTAAACTGACTTGCTACCAATTCCCCTTTTAAAGGCACTCCAATTTGATTGAATGGGTCGTTGATATCCGGCACTTGGTTTCTGTGCCAAAAATCAAAGTAAAAATAGGGCTCGCTTGGTCCATTAAGAGTCAGATCAAAGTTCATAAAGAACGTTCCATATGGGATGTTATGCACATCTGGGAAAGGATAACAGCCCGTCTCGTTTGCTGGAGGCTCGCCAGAGCTATACCAGTCCCACTGTAAAGATGCTGTATTAGAGTTTAAAAACTCGGGATACTGACTTGCAACTTCAAGACATTTTGCATAAATGGGAGGATTGTCCGTTATATTTGGGTTCGTAAGCAACAGGTGTGCCTGATATGTTGGCATAAACTTCAATGGATCAATCTCAAACATCGTTACCACTTCACAGTGATCAAGGAGGTCACTCCCCACGCCCGGCAAGTTAACCTTTGGCTTAATTCCTACACTTTTCAAGTGATCTTTAGGACCAATGCCAGACAACATAAGAAGTTGCGGAGACTGTATCGCACCACCGCAGACAATAACCTCTTTTTTCGCTAAAAATTCGATTGGCTCTTTTGGAAGTGTTTGATCTGTTTCAATAGCAACACAGTCTGGACTTT
>JAYRNE010000067.1:0-10743 GCA_041912355.1 Chlamydiales bacterium | reverse complement strand
ATGACTTTTACCACACAGAACATCAGGTCATTTTCCAGGCACTAAAAAATGCTTATAGAAACAGCAAACCTGCAGACCTTCACCTCATTGAAGAAGCGCTAAAACAACAAAATCAGCTGCAGCAAATAGGCGGTGCCTGCAAGCTAAGATCAATTGCGCAATATGCAGGAACGAGCTCTTATATAGAAGAATATATCCAAACCGTAAAAAACAAGTCTCTCTTAAGAGCTATCATTCTCAAAGCTCATTCAATCCAAGAAAAAGCCCTTAGTAATCCTGATGATCCCTCAGAACTGGTTTTCGAGGCACATGATACTTTCAACCAAATTTATCAATACGGAAGCGCAAAAGATAAATTCCCCATCCGTTTTTTGAATCAGATGGAGCAAAACCCACTTTTCATCGAGCCAGAGAAGAAGCCTATGCTGCTTGAATGCATGGATAATAACAACGCCTCTATTGGCTACTTGCCGAAAAGCATTGTAGCCATGCTTGTAGGAGCCGGAGGAGTGGGTAAAACTCATCTATTGGCGCAGCTTGCAATCTCTCTTGCAACCGGAGAGCCATTTTTGGACACTTTTATAACCACAGCACATTGTGGGCCTAATAAAAGAGGAAATGTCTTTCTTGGATTTGGAGAAAATCAAGACGACGACATTGCCAGGATACTGTTCAAGGCATCAAGAATTGTACGATCGAAAGGCAAGGCAATTCTAGAAGATGCTAGTAAGCGCATCGCCCCTTTTTCATTTTGCGGACAGAACGCGACATTTATTGAAGCTGGCAAACCGACAAGGTATTTCCGTGACTTTAAAAGATGCCTTATAGATACCGCACCTGAAGAGGGATGGTCACTTATCATTCTCGACCCAGTTTCCAGATTACTTGGCGCGGATGCTGAGACCGATAATGCATCAGCAACGCAATTTATCGCCCTGCTGGAAGAGCTTACTATTGATCTCCCTGGCAATCCAACAATACTCTTTGCTCATCATGTGAATAAAGCAGCTCTGGGTCAAGGAGGCAAGCAAAATCAATCAGCTTCAAGAGGCTCGTCTGGACTAACTGATGGCGTGCGTTGGCAGGTAAACCTTGCCAAAGAAGACCGTGAAGATGGAGAGGCAGCACATATCGAACCTCCAGTAATCCTGAAAATGACAAAAACTAACTTTACAGCTATTTTAGAGGAGATCTACCTTCAAAATGATGGCGTAGGCTCTCTCATCAGACATGAGCAGGAGGCGGACCTTAAAAAAGCTAAAAAAAGCATAAAACAACAACCTGAAAATCGGAAAGCACCCCCCAAAAAAACTGATAAAATAGGGAGCATGCTCTACGAAAATGACTAATAACGACGCTCAAGAAGTCATAATTGAGAATTTCAAGCCTACTCAAGAGTTTTCCTCTCTAACTGCAAGTTATGCCTCAACCTTCGGGCAACAAACCCTCCAAATGGCGTATAGCCTACGACTAATTGAGCAACATCTCCATGAAGCAGCACACCCCCATGTACAACATCAACTGATTCAAGCCTTTCTAGAAACAGTCTCTACACGAGATCCGTTGGCTTTCCATTTCGATATTGCACGACATACGTTATCTACAATAGACCCTAGTGCCTTAAACAACGACCAGGCTATAGACCTCCTTGCAAGAGAATTCCTTAAGGCCTGCCACACCCTACTAAAGCTGATAAAACTGCCGCCCTGCATTGCAGATTATATACAATCATGTGAGACTATATCTCAAGAACTCACCGGCCATACAAGTTGCATACGGATCGCAATATTTCCTAACGCTAACCCAACCTTCGAGGAGCAGTTTTTTTCAGATGGACTTTCTTTATGGGATGCTGCTTTTTGTACATTACTAAAATCTTTTGGTGTAAGAGGTCGAAAAGAAGCCCCAAAGCTAGCCAAGAGGCGAAAAACACAAAAAGACCTATCCTTTTGGTTCTGTACACCAAACATTTCAGAAAAAACCCAATTCTATCACTCAAAAGCCTTTCTAGGCATCGCTGCAATTTTATGGGAAGATGGTGTCAAAGGTCGTATACACTTTCAGGAACATCAAGTAGCAGCTTTAAGCACTAACGTCCACTCCCATGCCATGAAGATGCTCCACCCCAGCACCTGCATTAACCAAGAAGACAAAACCGTTCAGCTAATAGTTGATTCAGAAGTTTTTGCACTGGTAGACATTCCTATCGTTCCGGCAAACCTCTTTCCTGCAGTGTTGAAAGGCTTGCCAAAACTAAATAGCGTGTATGGACACCGCTTATTCCGCTATGAAGTCCAAGAGCCCTTTAGAAAGAAGAACTCTGGAGATGCTGACTATAGAGTAATAAAGCTGGATGGGGGAAAAAGCGAGCTGGCGGAGATTCTTGGTTTCAAGGGCAAGAAAGCTGGCACAGTCTTAGGTGAGATTTTGTATGCACAAGCTTTCCTTGAGTTCAAACACAAAGATTCTTCTGGGAATATGATTCAGTTAACCAGGTACATTTCCCCAACAACAAAAAGAGAAGAAGGGCTTCTGATAACGGTAGGAACAATGCTTCTGCCCTATCGCATTTTTGAAGAGGGAGGGCTATTGATACCTCTGCTCAAGGAACCGCCATTAATAGGGCCAAATCAGTACCAAGCCGCGCTCTATTCATTACAAATGGACGTCATGGCAGAGATGAGTAAATATTCCATTGATCTTTTTACTCAAGGTGCTATCCACATCTCTCCCGATAGATGGAATGCGTTGTGCACTAAAAATGAAATTCCTCAGCTATTTGGACAACAAGTACTTTCAAGATGGATTCAAGATGGAGATGACGAGGGAAAGTTTTTAAAAATTGTTGAGAAAGACCACTACACACTTGGATATGAATATCGTAAAGAGCTTGCTTTCCTTATTGAACAGGGCAAGAGACGGAAACAGGCTAGCATCGCTGGAACAATCTCATCAAGGGTCAAAAGACATGGTACAAGAGCAAAAAAATAGATGGTACCCCAGCTTATCGGAGATGGTACCCGAGCTTTTCCCAAGTGGTACCCCAGCTTTTGTTCTCCTTCAGAGACAAAAAGCCAAAAAAGGCTCAACGGTAACGGTTACGGAAACCGTTACTACCGTAACGGACGTGCTCGCAGCGCCGTCCTGCCCTCTAAGGCAGGTCGGCTCGCTTACTCTAGAACAATATTCTTGAAAGTGAACTTATGAAGAAACAACCAACACCGGGTAGAACCGCTCAAGAGGCTAGGGCCGCTGCTGAGAAAAACTGGGACAGAATTATGCAGGATGTATCAAAGGGCATAATCGATCGCGATGCAATTGTTCAAGCGATGGACTGGCTTAACCAGATTGATGGAGAAGAAATGCTCAAGCGACAAAACGACTACCTTCATAAGAGGAAAGAAAGTATGATCGATCCGGATAAATCGAGCGGCGATCCAGCGATGGACGCTCACTACGACCACCTGAGGCAGCAATACCAACAACTCTATGGGAAGGATATCAAACATGGCTAAACAATATTGCTTTGCAAAAACACTTGAAATAATGTACGATATATCGTACCATAAAGGTAGAAAGCACTCATGACAAAATACACCATCTATGAGACCGAGGAATATCGAGAGTGGCTAGACAAGGAACCGCTCAAGTCCAGAAGGCAAGTACTTTCTCGAGTGCTTAGGATTGAAGAAGAGGGACATTTTGGTCACCGTAAAGATCTCGAAAGAGATGATCTTTGGGAGCTGAAATTTAACGATGGAAGAAGAGTTTACTATACGGAAATCCCTGAAGCGAAAGTGATACTTTTGTTGGGAGGTAATAAAAATGGGCAAGACAAGGATATCAAAAATGCAGCAAACATCCTCAGAAAAATTAGCCAAAGTTAATTTGGATAAGGTAGAGGGACTTTCACGTTCAAATCCCCTCAAAGAGCTTGTCGACTTCAAAAAGACCGCTTTGTCAATACTCGAGTGCCTGCAAAATAACGACCCACAAGGCGCAATGGAAATGATTGCCATCTATCTGGAAGCGCTCAATAAAGCAAGGCTCCGAAAGGATACAAAGCTGCCTAAATCTACCATGTACTCTGCTTTGAAGCACAAGAATCCAACGATCAAGACGCTTGCCAAGATGATGTATGATGCGACGCATCAGGCAGCTTAAAAGCCTAGTTCATGAATCGCTCAATCTCTTCAATAGGTATACGATAGTTGCCTCTAGCAGTAATCTGAAAGGCTTTTACTGACCCAGACTTGATTGCACGACGGATGGTGTCAATACTCACTCCAAGCAGAACAGCCGCTTCTGAAATGCTCACAGCCTTTTTGCTCATCTGGCCCACAAGCCTTTCTAGAGCCTCTATTCGGTCCGGGGGCAGCTTTTTAATATCCTCGGCTAGTTTATCAAGGCGCTCATCTATGCTGCGAGCTTCATTATCGCTCGATGGATCGATGCGTGATTCCATTTTGCCCCTCCCCTGTTAAATGCACCTCTAATATTCAGCTCATAGGCTACTTCGCGAGTACTTAATCCACTCTGTCGCAGCTCAAAAATCTGCCTCAGAACATCTTGTTCGCGCACATCATTCTCAAGATGCACACCATCTGCAGAAAGTCTAAAACCAAACGGCACATAGCCTACACGTTCTCCTCGAGCCTTTTTTGCTTGAAGAGCCGCCCTCGTGCGATCTCGTATCATGTTTCTTTCATGCTGACTGACAAGGTCAAAAATCCCTCTCATAAAAATGTTGTTCGAGTCCTCAGCCTCTGTTCCTTCGCCGCTTGCGCTAACAAGACGACCGCCTCTTGCCTTTACTTGATCTTCTATCTCACACAAGTTACGAACGTCTCTACCCAATCTATCGCGCTTTGCCACTAAAAGGAGATCGCCTTTCCGAATATGCAAAATTGCATCCTGAAGTACCCGCCTCTTATCAAGGGATAAAGCGCCGCTCACAGCCTCTTCGATGAACATTTTCTCAATTGAAATGCCCTTACGTTGCGCCCATTCCCTGCATGCGTCCTCTTGAGCCGCTAGCCCAGCGCCAGAATCCGCTTGGTCTTGCGTGGAAACTCGCAAGTACACATACACTTTCATATATCGCCTCCTATCATGCTGCAAATAGTAGCATATCTACCGATATTTATGCAAATCTATGCAAATATAAGCAAATGCATAGTGATTTTTTGCCACGCTACCGGGTGGTAGTGTGACAGCTACTCAACTTAAAACTGTGAATATAGTAGCGTAAAAGGCACCTAAAGCATAGAATTTAAGCAAGATAACATAGTTATGTCATGGCCTTGAAAGAAAACCAAAGAAAATCTGATAGTAAACCCCTGGATAAGACAGTCCGCAGCCGTGAACTTGCACTTCCGATTTTGGCATCACAACCGAACTACAGCCAAGCTGCCCGCCTCATAGGATGCAGTGAAGAGCAAATATACGCTTGGCTGCGAGATCCAGAATATAAGGCCCAAGTAGATAAAGCCCGCTCTGAGCTTGTTAACGAGGCTGTTCAAAAACTAAAAGCAGGCATGACAAAAGCATGTGACGTACTTGTACAGCTCTTGGATGATGAATCCCCCATGATACGCCGAGGTGTTGCCAACGACATCCTCAACCACGCAGGGAAGTTCATTGAACTGAAAGAACTCGAAGAACGCATAAAAAAACTTGAAAGCGTGAGAGCTGCATGAAAAGTCTCAAGTCAAGGGTAGCCAAGCTTGAGAATACAGCAAAAGTTAATGACCATATCATTTTTGAAATCTTGGAGGGCGAAGACCCTAAAGAAAAGCAAAAATCTGCCTGGGAAGCCTATGTAGCACAAGGTGGTCGTGCGGCCTACGAGGATATCTTATTCGTGCGAATTAACAAATTCTTCTAGTCCTGTAACACGCAAAAAGCATAGATTTTTTCTTGAGTGCAAGGGCACTACAGGCTTATAATAGATGCTTTGAGGTCTATATGAACTTTTTTATAAAGCTTGCACTATTTTGTGTTACGTTAGTTTCTGCTGAGGAGCTCTCCGGAAAGGAGCTCTCTTCATTTCGAAATCTTGATCAGGAGCTTGCGCCTCTTATGAATCGCTATGCTGCTGAGGATATTCTTGTCCTATGCGATGTCAACTATACTCTACTTTTTGTTGACCATCCTGCCATGTACATCCCAAATATAAAAAAGCACGCGAGCGAGATGCAAAAAATAATGAGTGGACGAACACTCGAAGATCAAAATATCCTAATCGGCCGTGCGACTAAAGCCGAGCCACAAAGACTTGTTGAAGAGTGCATCCCACAAACTCTTAAAAGCTTGCAGGAAAAAGGAACAAAAGTGATGGCACTTTCGGCCGCCCTTTCAGGTGACCTCTACGGCGTTGATTCTAGAAAATGGTTTAATGATACTTTGGCTTCGTTTGGACTAAACTTTGCTTCCAGCTTTTCCAATCTACAGCCTTTTATTTTTAATGACTTTGCCATATATGTTGGCAGCCATCCAACCTATGCAAATGGCATAATCTTGACCAACAAGTCTCCAAAAGGTGCTGTTCTTATTTCATTTTTCAAACGAACTGGCTACGTGCCCAAAGTCGTTGTTTTAATCGACAATAAAAAAGCAAATATTGATGAGATGACGGTTCAACTGCAAGCATTCCACCCTGAAATAGCTTTTATTGGCCTTGAGTATAATCGTGGTCAGGAATATTCGCCGCATGAGATCGACGATTCGTCATTTCTGAAATGGTGGAATATGTTATGATGCGTGCACCTTAAGCGGACAGGAGTTTTTGATGGTAAAACATTTAATTATTATCGCTTGTATGTTTGCCTCTATGCTGGAAGCATTACCACAAGCTGATTTTCTCCACACAGTTTTGGTTTCCTCCGTGCAAAATAATGCTGAAACACAGGAATATTTGGTTCGCTTTAAAATAGATAAAATTGTTGAAGACACCTCGGAGGCTATGGAGTTTACTGCGCCTGTGCTGTATTGTGTGGAAGGGCAAGAATCCATTGTTTCAAAGTCTATTAATGGGAATGGTTACACAGTCAAGGCTTTAGTGTATCAGCAAGATAGTGTAACTAGGGTCAAAACCTCTCTGATAGTCCATGAAGGCGACTCAGTAGTGTATAGTGCAAATGATGATTCTGCTTTGTCACTAGAGTAAATTATTTTATTGTAGACTATTGTTTTGTGAGCTCAAGTTATCTTCTATCCGGAAAAAACGTACGGATTTGCCTCGTAATAATTTCTGGCTCATGGTGCATGACCATATGAGTGCTGTTTGGGCAAGGACATATTTTGCGCTTGTGGATCTCTCTATAAGCGGCTCTTGAGATGCAGCAAAGGCGCTGTCAGCACTATCGTAGATACCAGCACCAATAACCTTTAGGGGCACATCATAAGGGGGTTTTTTAGTTTGAGCGAGTGTGCCCTGTAAGAGTTGTATGCTTGGGCCAACCGCATCTGTCTCCAGGATCATGGCATCAAAATGCTTGGTTTTGGAAACAACTTGGTTCGCACCTAATGCTGTCTTTTCATCATAGGCCTGCCAGAATTTGCCATTGTTTATAGCAGGAGGCAGTTGCTCCATCACAAAATCTCGGGCAAATGGCCCCACTTTAGAGGCATCTGTCGCAGAATCAACCAGAACTAACCCTTCCATCTGTTTGGGATGCTTTAACGCAAAGAGCTGTGCCAAAACTCCTCCATATGAATGTCCCACATATACAAATGGTCCGTCGGATACTCCAAGGGTCTTAAGAAGTGCCTCTAAGTGTGCTACAGCACGTTCAGCTGTTGGTTTTTCCTTCCCAGGCTCGCTCCATCCCAAGCCTGCACGATCGTAGCTAATGGTAAGTGGTCCATCAGGTCCGAGGCTCTCTTGAACATAGTTCCAATCATTTGAAATACAGCCACAGCCTGATTCTAAGATGACCACTGGCTCATTTCCTCTACGTGTTCCTGTTATTTTTGCATGTAGCGTAATAGTACCACCGGCATCTGGTATTACATAGAGCTTGCCAGGGGGAGGAATTTGGCGCGCATCTACTCTATTTTGATAGGCTACAGCCAATTCAAAAGCGTTTTGAATATTTGCATCCTCTTTTTTTAACAAGGCTAGATCTTGTGTGCTACAGGGCACGTCTGCTAAGCGAGTTATTCCCTTGTCACGCATTTCTTCTGAGGGTGGCAGATAGAGTAGTGAGTAGATGTTAATGCGGTCGAGAATATCCTGTGCAGCCATTTTTTCCTGCTCGCTACCTGTAACTTGTATCTCTTTTGCATAGGAGGCTATGTTGTCAAGAAGGCGCTTTCCTTCATCTCTTTCTTCAGCTTCCTTGCTGTCACGAACCATTTCTAGGTGAAATTCCGCTAAATCCAGCGACCGTAGATCGCAGGTCTCTTTTGCATGATCAACCAATACCTTTGCAAACTGCAATAGGGAAGCAGGGCGCTCGGCCTCGTTCATAAGCTTCTGAATGAAAAAATAGGCATACCCTGCCTTAATAGACTCTCCACGCTGTGCTAAGAGTGTTACAACCTCCATTAGTAGAGGGATATTCCCTTTCATAGATTCATCTTTAAAGAGGATCTCGTTTATCTTGTGCTGTGAGCCATTACATTTCTGAATTTTATCTGCAAGAGCCGCTGCTGCAAGATGTGAAGGCAGCTTAACGGCTGCATTTTGAAGGCCTGTTGCCGTTGGGCCCTCCAACTTGGAGCATCGCCTACTAAACAAAGGCAGCTGCGGGGCTCCGCTGAAGATGTCAGTGATCAGTAGGCTCTCTTGATCTGGGTTTTTGGGGAAGCGAAATTGAAGAGGGCGGCCATTTGGATTACTTACTACCCATGCGCCTCCTTTATCATCGGGAATATGCAGACAAGGGTAGCTACTTTTGTCGTTATCCTCTTGCATGTAGAGATGGCCATTTTGAACTTTGAAGGTATATGTGGGATGTTCTTTGGGGTCTTTTGCATCGCGATAAACTCCAACAAATGATCTCATCGTTTGCTCGTCCGGCTGAGCTGCAGCAATATCGATGCCCGAGACTGCTGGAGTAAGCAGACAGAGTGGGCTGTAGATAATATTTCGACCACCTTCTTTTTTGATAAAGAGCCAGGTATTTTTATTTTCATCTTTATAGACACCTTCTTGCGAGGCCACTTTTTCAAGCGTATGCTTCATCCCATTGCGTGAACAGATAATAGTATCAGGATATGAAAAAGGGTCCTCGTTGGTCACAAGATAGGCATTTCCACGAAAAAGTACACCTTTTGGTGGACAAAAGAACGCCAAGTCGTATGTAGGGTTTGGCAGGTTTTCCTCGTGAGAAGAAATTCCCGCACACTCTTCTAAAGCTCTTATAAATGCTTGCTCTTGGGGTCTTGGCCCAAGTGCAGAAGAGTCACACATGGCCACTAAACCGGGCTGCTTTGGCCCAAGAGGCAGCTGCAACACAGCTGTTACATCGCGCTCCTCAGTACCAAATTTTTCTCGATTCAGGCCTGCGTGTTTAATGCCCGTAGCATTTGCCTCACAACCCAGTCCTTGCTGTTTAAAAATATCCTGTGGAGCGCGCATAGTATCTTGCCAACCGATTCCAAAGTCATTTGCAAGGTCACTTTCCCCTTTCTGTAGGCGCTGGGCTACTTTTATTAGGTCAGACGCTGTGGATGACATGTCCCCTGCTGGAGACTGGATAATGTCCCCTGAAGGTCCCGGGCCAATAAAAGACTCTTCACATCCAAAGAGACCTTTAAATATTTCCTGCTCCATAATTTCGGCAAAGGACTTTTGAGTCTTTTTAGCCTTGTTATATGCCACCTCCATCATCCAGCCGGCAACAGCAAGGCCGGCATTGCTATAGTAACCGATCCTATCGCCAGGCTTGACAATATGGGCATATTTACGCCCTCCCTCTCGAGTTGCTTCTTGAAGAAATCGCTCTTGCAATGTCTGTACAGGTTCCAATTTTTGTGTTGGTAATGCAGTATGGTCATCATAATCAATGCCGGAAGTATGCGAGAGAAGCTGCCTCAATGTCATTGTAGCAGCTGTCTTTGGCTCTTCAAACACCTGTTCAAGCAGCTCCTCAGCAATGACCTCACCACATGTTGTGTCAAGCCCATTGGGAAAGAGGGGCTTCTTGTCATCGCCTATCATATTAACAAGTTTCAGTGCCAAAAATGCCGTAAACGTCTTTGTCACTGAACCGATACGATGTGCCCCATAATCTTCATTCTTACCCAGCCTCTCAAAAGTAACAGCACCCAGCGGCGATAAAATACCCACTTCAGCATGCCTCTCCTGTGCATTATCAACGGCATTCGCATATGCTTCTCGAGCTTTAGTAAAATTAATGCTCGGCTTGGCAGGGCCGCTAGCTAAATAGTGCTCTTCTGATGCTCCACGTACTGAATCCATATCATCCTCACCTTTCTATTGCCCTCCTAGCACTGATTGATTTCAAAGTCGAGGGCTAGATTTTCTTTACACCTTTAACTTTTCTATCAAACTAAGCACTTCATTCAGAGGACCGTCAGGATCTTTCGCAACGTCATTAAAAAATTCTAAAGCAAGCGGCTTGCCTTCTGAAAATTCACTAAGAGACAATGCCATCCTAAATCTGTCTGAACAAAAACTGTAGTTTGGTGGTACATCAGTTGCCCGCGGCAATTGATCATGCAAGTACTTTGCAAGAACAAGTTGCTTTTCGTGGGTAAATCCTGAAAAAAGGT